>NZ_JABXGI010000020.1:0-82138 GCF_022627865.1 Herbaspirillum sp. C7C2 | reverse complement strand
GCCTCCTGACGACTATCCAATAAGCCGTCAGGATACAAAACTCAGAAAATCAGTCCACGGAATTCTTCGAAGAACCATTTTTTTCGCCTAGTTGATCCAGCTCAGTTGGGTCAGTTTCACGCGCTCGCCCAGGCGCGGCGCATTGACCAGGTGCCAGGCCGCATATTGCTCGGCATAGGGGGTGTCGGAGGCCATCAGGTCAACCGGCACCACCACGTCGAAGCCACGCAGCGCCGCGCTGGAGGCCGTATGCAGTACCGCCCCATGGGCTGCGGCACCGATGCAGATGACGGTCTTGATGCCCTTGTCACGCAAGGTCTTTTCCAGGTCGGTATTGAGGAACTTGTCGGGGCCGGACTTGAACAGCGGCTCGTCCGCCTGCATGGCCGCCTCGGGCCAGACATCGGCCGGTGTGCTGGCACCCCCCAGGGTGTGGATCACGGTGATCTTCTTCTCCCGCGCCAGCGCCAGCATCTTGGCTACCCGTGGCAGCATGGCCACGCAGCGCGGACGGGTATCGGGATGGCAGGTCTGGCGCGCCAGGTCCAGCACCAGCAGGGCGGTGGTGGAAGGGTCTACGGTGATGTGCGACAGTGCCGGCGCAGCCGGCGCCTTGACCGAAGACCAGTCGTCGTAGACGCCCTGGGCCGAGGCCGGCGACAGGGCGGCCACGCAGGCCGACAGACCGATGAGCGCGACGCAGAGGCGATGGAGGAGGGTACGCATGGTGTTCCTTTCGATAGGGGGAGGTCGCTGGAAAATCTGCACCGGACGCGGGTGCCTGCTATGCAATGTTATCCTCGCGGCCTGGAAACAAATTATCGCTGAGCTTGTCCTATCGCGCAGACTGCGTGTGTGAAACGTGAAGGATGTGACAGGCCACCATGGCGGCACCGGCGCTCCCCTGCACCGGTGGCCGGCGCAGGGGAGCGCCGGTGCCGCAATCCATTTCCCGATGACAGCCATATTGCCGACTGGGCGGCGGAAAGACAGCATTGAACAAACTGCTCAAACGACTGTTGCTGGGCCTGGCCGGCCTGGCGGTGTTCTGGGCGCTGGGTCGCATCAGCGCCAACGAGCTGGCCAAGAGCAGCGTGCTCATGGCCACGGCCTTGCCGGGGATCGCCGGCCTGTTCCTGGCGATCCCCGTTTTGCGGCGTCGGCCCGGCTGGTTCTCGGCGGCAAGCCTGGGCATCATCGGCCTGTTCTTGCTGGATGCCGCCATCAAGGGCTTCCTGCGCGACTACTTCGGGCTGCGCCCCAATCCGGTACTGGTGCTGCAGGCCATCTTCAATACCAACCCCGCCGAGAGCAGCGAGTTCTTCCGCCACAACGGGCGTGACGTGGCCGAGGCAGCCGGCCTGCTGTGGCTGACGTGGGGTGCTGTCTGGCTGGCCGAGCGCCGCCTGCGCCGCAGCGAGGCGGGCCAGCCGGCCCCGGTCTGGCGCTGGCGGGGTGTGGCTGGGGTCGGCAGTCTGCTGGCGATCTTCATCGCGCTGCATTTCAACCCGACCATGGCCAAGGAAAATCCCTTGCTGTTCTGGCCCATCCGTTATCTGGATTACCGCGACCAGATGGCCCAGGCCGCCAGCATGGAAGAGAACGTGGCGCGCAACATGGCGCAAAAGTCGGAGTGGCAGGTGCGTTACCACGGTCCCGAACGCAACACCGTGGTGTGGGTGATCGGCGAGAGCCTCAACCGCGCCAACATGTCGCTGTATGGCTATGAGCGTGCGACCTCGCCCACGCTGGAGGCCATGCGCAAGGACCTGATCGTGTTCCGTGACGTGGTCTCCTCGGAGCCTGCCACCATGGCCTCGCTGATGAAGATGCTGACCCCGGCCGACCTGAACGACCCGCAGGCCTGGAACCGCAAGCCGGACGTGCTGATGCTGGCGCGCGAGGCCGGCTTCCGCATCCACTGGCTATCCAATCAGCCACCCAATGACGGCTGGCTGGGGCTGGTCTCGCGCCGCGCCGATCATCAGGTCTTCATCAACAAGGGGGCCGGGCGCGGGGAAAACAATTTCGACGGCAACCTCTTGCCGGCCCTGGAAGCCGCCTTGCAGGACCCGGCCCCGAAGAAGCTGATCGTGGTGCACCTGCTGGGCGCCCATCCCACCTACGACATGCGCTATCCCAGCCAGTACGCCCGCTTCGACAGCCTGCGCGACAGCGTGGCCGAACGGCTGGAGAACGCCGACCGCTCGGCCTGGATAAGGCAATTGCGCAACGAATACGACAACGCCATCGCCTACAATGACTACGTGGTCGGCAGCATGCTCAGGCTGACCATGAACGATGCCCGCGAAGACAATGCCAGCCTGCTCTTCAGCTCCGACCATGCGCAGGAGGTCGGCCACACCCGCAACCACGCCGGCCAGTCGGTGGCCGATGCCACCGGCTATGAGATCCCGATGCTGGCGTGGACCCGCTCCTTCACCGGCAAGAGCCCGGAAGAAAAAGCCCAGCTCGAATACCGTCCCTACCAGACCGACCAGATGGAACACACGGTATTAGGCCTGCTGGGTGTGGATTCGGTCTATTACGACGCCCGCCACGACATCCTCAGCGAGCGCTTCGTCAGTGCCCACTTCCACCAGTTGCGGCGCATCAACGGCCAGCCCTACCAGCCACGCACGCTGCGTTACAACGAAGCCGCTGCGCAGGGGCAATGACGCAGCGACGTCAGGCGCCGTCCGGGATTTCCGGGTCGACCAGTTGCGCCAGCAGCTGCAATGATTCCTGCCAGCCTGCGTAGCAGAATTCCAGCGGGATCGACGGCGGTATGCCCTGTTGCACCACCGTCAGTTCGCTGCCCACCAGGTTGGCGGCGATGCTGATGGTGACCTTCATCTCGCCCGGCAGATTGGGATCGTCGAACTTGTCGGTGTAGACGATGCGCTCATGCGGTACCAGCTCCACATAGGTACCGCCGAAGGCGTGCGACTGCCCGGTGCTGAAATTGGTGAACGACATCTTGTGCGAGCCACCGACCCGTGCATCCATGTGATGCACCTTGCCGGTGAAGCCATGGGGCGGCAGCCATTTCACCATGGCATCGGGATCCAGAAAGGCGCGATAGACGCGCTCCGGCTTGGCCCGCAGGACGCGGAAGATCTTGACGGTATGGGGCTGGCTCATGCGGGTCTCCTCGGGCTGGCGGATGGATGGTGACGGGCTGCGGGCGGCAACGGGGCCGGCGCATGCCAGCCTCCGCCGCTCCGGTGATGCTGTCAAGCGCAACAGTGCCGCGTCTGTTTCAGGCCGGGCAATGGCAGACGACTTCGATGTTGTGTCCGTCCGGATCGAGGACAAAGGCGCCGTAGTAATTCGGATGGTAATGGGCGCGAATGCCCGGGCCGCCGTTGTCGCGCCCGCCCTGGGCCAGTGCTGCCGCGTGGAAGGCCTCCACCGGAGCACGGGTCTCGGCGCGGAAGGCGATATGCAGCGGCGGCTGGTTGGGCGTGCCGCGACTGATCCAGAAGTCGGGTTTGCCGTTCTCGCCAAAGCCCGCCACATCGGTATGGCCGGTCACCGCTGCCGACAATTCCATCACCAGGGTGTAACCGATGGGGGCCAGTGCCGCCTGGTAGAAAGCCTTGCTCTTCTCGAAATCGCTGACGATGACGCCAGTGTGGTCGATCATGCTCGTTCTCCTGTGGATGGTGATGAGGGTGGCCGAAGGGAATGCCGGATGCCGATCTTAGGCGGCGCCGTGCAGCGGGTCAATCCAGCCCGCCTTGATCCGGATCGGTCTGCCGGACCTGATCAATGCTGACCGCGACGTCTATCAGACATCCGTCGGCAAGTTCTCGTATCATGCTGCTTTATTCCGCACATCCGCCCATGTCCACCTCTCAGGAAATTGTCTTTCCCCGCCACGTCGTCGTCATCGGCACCGGTGCCGTGGGGCTCATGAGCGCCATCCATGCACTGGACGAGGGCCTGCAGGTCAGCCTGCTGGACTTCAACGAGGCCGGTAGCGAAGAAGCCTCCAGCTACGGCAATGCCGGCTGGCTGTCCTCGCATTCGGTGATTCCCCCGGTGGAGCCGGGCATGTGGAAAAAAGTACCGGGCTATCTGAAGGACCCGCTGGGCCCGTTGTCGATCCGCTGGCGCTATCTGCCCCGTCTGACGCCCTGGCTGCTGCGCAACCTGGCCAGCGCCCGGCGTGATCGCATCCGCACCACCGCCCGCGCCCTGCGTACGCTGGTGGCCGATGCCCGCAACCTGCACCTGGAGGTGGCGCGCCGTGCCGGCGTGGCCCACCTGATCGATACCTCGGGCGTCTTGCACGTCTATCGCTCGCGCCGGCACTTCGACAACGACGCCTTCGGCTGGGGCGTGCGGCGCGAACTGGGCATCACCTGGCAGGAGCTGGAAGGCGAGAGCCTGCGTCGCCGCGAGCCCGATCTCGATCCGGCCTTCGCTTTCGCAGTCCATGTGGACGAGGCCGGTCACTGCAAGAATCCTGGCGCCTACATGCAGGCGCTGCAAGCCTATGTGCTGGCCCGCGGCGCCACCCGCATCAGCGGCCGCGCCAGCGGCTTCCGGGTCGAACAGGGGCGCCTGAAGGCGGTACTGACCGAACAGGGCGAGATCGCCTGCGATGCCGCCGTGATCGCTGCCGGCGCGCGCTCCAAGGCCCTGGCCGCCCAGGCCGGTGACCGCGTGCAACTGGAGAGCGAGCGGGGTTACCACGCCGTGATCCGTGGCCAGCAACTGCAGGCCACTGCCCGCACGCCGATGATGGTGTCCGAATTCAAGGTCATCGCCACCCAGATGGAAACCGGCCTGCGCATCGCCGGCCAGGTGGAATTCGCTTCCTTCGAAGCTGCGCCGGACTGGCGCCGCGGCGAGATCATGCGCGACATCGCCCTCAAGCTCTTCCCCGGCCTGCCCCGCACGCTGGCTGCGCAGGATGTGCAATTCTGGCTGGGCCGGCGTCCCAGTACGCCCGATGGCATGCCCTGCATCGGCCACGCCAGTGCCAGCCACGACATCATCCATGCCTATGGTCACGGCCATATCGGACTGGGCTGCTCGGCCCGCACCGGTCGCATCGTCGCCCAGTTGCTGACCGGGCAAGCCCCCGAGATCGACCTGTCACCCTTCAGCGCGCAGCGCTTCTGAGGGCGTCACCGCGATCAGAAGGCGATCTCGGCCACCGGCTTGATGGTGGTGCGTACGCCATAGGCCCCCAGGTTGGACAGCGTGGCGTGGTGATGCGCCACCACGTCGGCCACCGACAGCACGCCGTTGGGCGCGGTGGTGTGACCATCGGCCACCAGCGTCACCGGAAAACCCAGCGCCAGCGCGCGCCGTACCGTGGATTCCACGCAGAATTCGGTCTGCATGCCGCACACCACCAGTTGCGTCACACCCAGCGAGCGCAGCAGCGCTTCCAGCCCGGTGTGATGGAAGGCATCCGAACCACGCTTGCGCACGTCCAAATCCGTCGCATGCCGCTGCAGGCCCGACGCCAGTTGCCAACCGGGGCTGCCCTGCAGCAACGCACCCTGGTCCTCGTGCTGCACGAAGATCACCGGCATCCCGGCGGCACGCGCCTTCTGCGACAGCAGGTTGATGTTGGCGATGGTGAGCTCGCCGTTGACGACGGCGTCGGGACCGGTGCACAGGGCGTGCTGGACATCGATGATGAGCAGGGCGGTAGTCATGGTGTGGCTGCCTTGGGGTGGGGGAAGTGCGCTAGGGTAACAGAGCAGGCAGAGCAGGCTGCGTCAATGTTTCCCGATATTGCCAGCCTGACACTGCGTCAATTTGTCCCATTACATCGGCCGTCGGCCTTGGCTAGAATGCTGGTTGTTAGCTTTCTTCACTCGTCCCACTTCCTTATTTCCCAGCTCATCCATGACCGCCCTCTTTGACCGCGTCGAAGACGTCTTGCGCAAAGCCTCCGGACTGCACATCGTGCTGGCCCTGTTGCTGGTGTGCGGCCTATTGTGCTGGGCGGTGTGGGTATGGGCCACCGGCGAAGGGCGTACCCCCTTCGGCATGCTGGACTTCTGCATCACCCCGCCGGCCAAGTAAGCGGCCTGCCGTCTTCCCGGGTCGCATCTCTTTCCTGTCGCGCGCCTGCCCCCCTGCTGCACCTTGCTCGCGAAGCGCCCTACAATGGCCGCTTTGCCCAACTTCCCTGGTCGCATGCCCAGTCCGCCTTCTCCTTCTCCCAGTGCCTTCCATCCGCGCCTGACCCTGCAGTCCCTCACCCGTGGCGAGGGGCTGCTGGGCATGCGCGCCCATGGCCTGTTCGGGCCACGTGGAGCCCTGGTCACGGTGGCGCAGATCGACTGGGTCTATGGCGATGGGGCGCAGCGCTGGAGCACGCCGGCGCCGACAGGTCACGCCGAGGACGAAGCCGGCTACACGCCGGCCCACATCGTGCGCGATCCCCAGGCCGAAGCACTGGCGCTGGAGACCATCCGCGACATGGGCCTCTTGCCTCTGCGCGAAGATGCCCTGCAATGGCGCGCCAGCAATCCGCTTTACGACACCGGCCCGTTCTGGACGCTGGTGCAGGAAGAATTCTTCGGCGACTTCTGGGCCGACCAGGCGCCGCGCCTGCAACAGATGGGCTGGGTCTTGCGCCTGCGCCCCGGCTTCGCCCACGAGAGCGTGCCGGTGAGCGCCTGGCGCATCATCGTCAGCCCCGACACCGGTGAAGTCGTCAGCCGCGAAGTGGCCGCGCCCCTGTTGCCCCGTGCCTTTTCCAGCGAAGTCTTCGATGGCCTGGATCCGACCGGCCGCTGGTTGCTGTCCATCGGCATCGACGTCGATGGGCAATCCATGGATGTGGCGCCGATGGTGGCCGACCTGCTGCGGCGCGACCCGCGCTGGGCCGATGCGCAGCAGGTCGAGCGCATGGACCCGCATGCGGTGATTTCCCTGCGCGCTCCCGGCGGGCGACGCATCGATGCCATGGCCGGTCCGCTCAAGGCGGTGGTGCTGGCCTTGCTCGATCTGCTGATCGACCTCAAGCGCCAGGACGGTCCGCTGCGCCTGACCCCCTGGGATGCGCACCGCCTCGACAGCCTGCATGGCGCGCTGCAGGCCCTCGATGGCGGCCAGCCCTGGCATATGAGCGGCGCGACCGGCGTGCTGCAACTGGCGCAGCGCCTGCGCGCCGCCGGCAGCGTCCTACCGGTGGCCGCACCCGAGGGGCTGGGTCTGCGCCTGCGCGGCTACCAGCTGCAAGGTGTGGCCTGGATGCAATACCTGCGTGAGCACGGCCTGGCCGGCATCCTGGCCGATGACATGGGCCTGGGCAAGACCGCCCAGGTGCTGGCCCACCTGCTGATCGAGCAGCAGGCCGCTCGCCTGGACCTGCCGGCGCTGGTAGTGGTACCGACCTCGTTGTTGTTCAACTGGCAGCAGGAGGCGCAGCGCATTGCGCCGGCACTGCGCGTGGTGGTGCTGCACGGGGACGACCGCGCCCGCCACGTCGCCACGATTGCCGCCGGCCAGGCCGACCTGGTGCTGACCACCTACCCCTTGCTGTGGCGCGACCTGGATGCGCTGCTGTCCTTGCGTTTTCACCTGCTGGTGCTGGACGAGGCCCAGACCGTCAAGAATGCCGGCGCCCGTAGCGCCGCCGCCGCGCGCCGACTGCATGCCCGCCATCGTCTCTGCATGACCGGCACGCCGCTGGAAAACCATCTGGGTGAGCTGTGGAGCCAGTTCCATTTCCTGATGCCGGGCTTTCTCGGCGATGCGCGCAGCTTTGCGCGGCTGTGGCGCAAGCCCATCGAACAGCAGGGCCAGACCGTACGCGCGCGACTGCTGGCGCAGCGGGTACGCCCCTTCATCCTGCGCCGGCGCAAAGAAGACGTGCTGCAGGAATTGCCGGCCCGCATCGAGATCGTCGAGCGCCTGCAACTGCAGGGGCGCCAGCGTGAGCTCTACGAAAGCGTGCGCGTGGCCGCCGACAAGCAGGTGCGGCGCGCCCTGGAACGGCGCGGCCTGGGCAGTGTGCAGGTCAGCGTGATGGATGCACTGTTGAAGTTGCGCCAGGTCTGCTGCGACCCCTACCTGCTCAAGCAGGGACGCATGCCCCAGGGGCTGGAGCGCGCCAAGATCGAGTGGTTGCGCGATACCCTGCCGGCGCTGGTGGCCGAGGGGCGCAGCATCCTGGTGTTCTCGCAGTTCACCAGCATGCTGCGGCTCATCGACAGCGAGCTGCAGGCCTTGCAGCTGCCCTGCCTGATGCTGACCGGCGACACCGAACCGGCTGCCCGTGGTGCCATGATTGAACGCTTCCAGGCACAACAGGTGCCGCTCATGCTGGTGAGCCTGAAGGTCGGCGGCGTGGGCCTGAACCTGACCGCTGCCGATACCGTGGTGCTGGTCGATCCCTGGTGGAATCCTGCCGTGGAAGAGCAGGCCATTGCCCGCGCCCATCGACTGGGTCAGACGCGCCAGGTGTTCGTCTACAAGCTGGTCATCGAGGGCAGTATCGAAGAGCGCCTGCTGGAGCTGCAGGCGCGCAAGTCGGCCCTGGCCGAAGGCATGCTGGGGCGGGATGACACCACCACCATCAAGTTCGGCGAAGAAGAATTGCAGGCCCTGCTGGCGCCCCTTGGAGCGGGCATCGCCGAGAAGGTCCTGGCCTAGCGGGAAGATCAGTCCTTCCACTCCGCCACGTCTTCCAGCGTGCGCCGTTCCGCATCCACCGCCCAGCGCAGCGCGCAGGCACCCGCCAGCAGGGCCAGGCATGCGCCCAGCGCATAACCCGCCGCTACCGCATGACGGTCGCCGCTGGCGATGAGCCAGCCCAGCAGCAGCGGCGCGATGAATCCCCCCACCCCGGTCCCGATGGCATAGAAGATCGAAATGGCCATGGCCCGCATGCGCAGCGGGAATACCTCGCTGGCCGTGAGATAGGCCGAACTGGCCGCCGCCGATGCCACGAAGAACACCGCGCTCCAGCACAGCGCCAGCCCGAGCGCATCGAGCAGGCCGGCCTGGAAGGCCCAGGCGGTGGCCGCCAGTCCGGCGCCGGAGAGCAGGTAGGTGGCGGCGATCATGCGACGCCGGCCGATGCTGTCGAACAGATGGCCCAGCACCAGCGGCCCCAGCACATTGCCCAGCGCGAAGGGGAAGATGTAGAGCGCCACACGGTGGTCCGGCACCTGGAAGAAGCGCGTCAACACCAACGCATAGGTGAAGAAGATGGCGTTGTAGACAAAAGCCTGGGCCACCATCATCAGCGCCACCATGAGGCTGCGCTGGCGATAGCGATGCAGCAGCACCTGCGCCATCTCGCGCCAGGACAGCATGCCGCTACCGGTACTGGCAGCCGGCGAGGTATCGGCAGGCAGCGGCGCCGGCAATGGACCGTGTTCAGCCGCGACCTGTGCCTCGATCTCCCGCACCACCTGTTCGGCCTTCTCGTGATGCCCATGCATGAGCAGCCAGCGCGGACTTTCCGGCACATGCCGGCGCACCAGCAGGATGGCCACCGCCAATACCGCCCCCAGCAGGAAGCAGGCGCGCCAGCCCAGCGCCGCACCCAGTACACGCGGGTCCAGGATCACCAGCGACAGGCCCGCGCCCAGTGCCGCGCCGATCCAGAAGCTGGCATTGATGATCAGGTTCACGCGGCCGCGCACCCGCGCCGGCACCAGTTCGTCGATGGCCGAGTTGATGGCCGCGTATTCCCCGCCGATGCCCAGGCCGGTGACGAAGCGGCACAGGGCCAGGAACAGGAAGTCCTGCGCGAAGGCGGTCGCCAGCGTGGCGGCCATGTACAGCGCCAGGGTCAGCATGAACAGGCGCTTGCGCCCCAGGCGGTCGGTCAGGCGCCCGAACAGCAATGCCCCCAGCACCGTGCCGGCGATGTAGAGCGAGCCGGTCCAGCCGACCTGCGCCGCATCCAGCCCCAGCGTATCGGAGCGTTCGAGGACGCTGCCCAGTGAGCCGACCAGCGTGACTTCCAGCCCGTCCAGGACCCAGGCCACGCCCAGTGCAATGACCACGCGCCAGTGCCAGCGCGACCATGGCAGGCGGTCGAGGCGGGCGGGAATGGTCGTGCTGCCGACGTGTGCGGACGAGGGGGCGGACATGGGCGACTCCGGTGGAATGAGCCAACAGCAGAAGGCTGGACGGCAAGACGGCAGACCTTTCCGCTGGCGAGGCGGTTCCTGCGGATGAGCTTGGCCTGTGGCAGGACGGCGACTCAGTCATTTCCTGATGGGCATCGTCGAGTTACACGCCTAAGATCCGTCCATTCCCGATATTCACCCCCCACCCATCCAAACGAGGACAGGCCGCACATGGACTGGATCGACTCCATCATGCAGTACGCCATCTATGCCGCGCTTGCGCTGTGCATGGGCGGGCTGGTGGCGGCCATCGTGCTGTTCATCGCGCTGGAACGACGCTGGCAGGAACGCGTGGCCGAAGATGTCGAGGAGCTGGCCATCCGCGTGCAGTCCGAGCATGCGCGCGACGGCCTGCCCCAGCATCCCTGGGAGGAATTGCGCAACCGCATCGGCGAGATGCAGATCGTGGCCGAGGAATCCGACCGTCCAATTCCCTACAAGAACGTGGCCTGAGCGCTGGGCTGCCTGCTTTCCTACAGCAGGGATGGCGCTTGTCTGCTTTGCGGTGGGTGGCTACCGCAGAGATACTCTCGCTCATTCCCGGCATGGGTCTGCGCCATCAGTCTGCACTCCTGAGTTTGCACTCCTGATTTCGCGCCCCTTGCCGCAACAACAAGGAGATTGCGGGAGGAGACAGCGCATCATGAAAGCCACCAAGCACCCCGGATCGGCCACGCCTGCCGATGCCGGTCTTTCCGAAACCTTCCATCATTTCAGCGAAGCCTGCGCGCATGCGGTGGGCAGTTCCTGGACCTTCGTCCTGGCGCTCGGTGTGGTGCTAGTCTGGGCCATCACCGGTCCGATGTTCGACTACTCCGACACCTGGCAACTGCTCATCAATACCGGCACCACCATCGTGACCTTCCTGATGGTCTTCCTGATCCAGAACGCCCAGAACCGCGACGCCCAGGCGACGCAGCTGAAGCTGGATGAATTGATCCGCGCCGTCAAAGGGACCCGCAAGCAGATGATGGATGCCGAAGACCTGTCCGACGACGAGCTATCCCGCCTGAAGGAAGAATTCGCGCGCATGGGAGAGCACCCTGACGACCCGGTGCGCCAGCGCCTGCGCCGCTCCCTGGGACGTGGCGCGGTAGCGCGCACGATTTCCTCCACGGGTGACGTCCAGGATCAGCCCCGACCCGCCGTCGCAGCGCAAAGGCGCGAGCGGCCGGCCCAACGTCAGCACGAGGAATACACCCGTCCGCTGCGCGCCAGTCAGCGCCAGTGGACCTGAGCGATGAGGAGACCATTATGAGCATGCATCCCGCCGATCCCACCAAGCCCGATAACGCCCTCGAGGATCATCCCGATCCGCGCCACACCCCTGAGCAGGAGACTGTTCCTGCACCACTGGATGGCGCGCCTGCCAAGGGCCGCACCGTGCTCAAGCCCGGTGGCCTGTCCGAGGCCGAACAACTGCTGGAGCAGCAGAAGCTGGATCGCTCGGCTCGCTAGGACCTGTTCACGCGGCTGTCCCCGACGTTTTCATCTGCGTGCAGGCCCCTGGCCTGCGACGTACCAGTCTGCCTGCGCTCTGCAGCGGCCTGGCGCTGTCCTCTGCGCGGCCCTCGCTACCGTCGTGACGGCGTAGCGGTAGAGACTATTACTGTTGCGACTATTACCTATCGCTTCGATAGTCCCTGACGATTGTTCCAGATCGCGGAACACTCAATTCTCTCTGGCATGGTTTTTCTTCGCGCCGCTCTTCCGTAGACTTCAGTCCATCGATGAACGACATCGCAACGCCCCAAACGAGGCGGTGGCGACGGAGTTCTAGAGAGCGGCACATGTGTCCCATTCGCTCCACCGAAACATGTACCCAACATTGCCTGTGCATCACCAAACTGTATTTAACCCGATTGAACTTAACTGTACCCAAGGAGAACATCATGTCCGCAAAGACCATCATCGCAGCAGTCCTGGCCCTGTCCGCTTCGTCCGTCGCTTTCGCTGAAGCCCAGTATCCGGTTGACCAAGCCTTCGTTTCCCACACCACCCGTGCCGAAGTCAAGGCCGACCTGGCACGTGCCCAGCAACAAGGCCTGGCCAACCAGCCTGACTCGGTGTTCCCGGTGATCAGCAACGGTCCCGCCAAGAGCGAAGTGCAGACCGCCGGTCGTGCCGCTGCTTCGACCTACGCTGGTGCCTGATGCAGGGCATGCGGATGCAAGGTCATCCCGATTCATCCGATGACCGCGCATCCCGCCTCGCTGGCCTGCCAGGCTGATTGAAGCAGGCAGTCAAAGCAAGCCAAAGCAAGTCAAAGCAAGTTAGAGCAAGTACAACAACAAAGAGGAAATCATCATGTTGCAGCAAGTGTTCTCGCGTGGCCTGTCCTTCTATCCACGGATCTATCTGCAGTTTGCCGCTCTGGTCGGTTTGCTGATTGCAGCAGAGTTCAGCCTGAGCACGCTGTCCATGATGTTGACCCAGCGCGCCGTGTACCGCGTCTCGCAACGCGTGCGCCACCGTCGTGAAGCCCGGCGCCAGGAGCGCTGTGAACATATCGACGGTAACTGTTGTGCCTGAGGGGCCCACACAACCTCGCTACTGACGAAAACGGCGCGCCTTCAACGGCGCGCCGTTTTCGTTGCGGCTGCCGCCTGGCGCGCAGTGTTCTACACTCTGGGGACAGTGACTGCCTGCCGCCCTTCGGAGCCCCTCATGAAACGCAACTTCCATCTGCTTGTCATCGATCCGCAAAACGATTTCTGCGATCTCCCCGCCAGCTACCTGCCGGCTGACCCGATCAGCGGCGACCTGCTACGTCCGGCGCTGCCCGTGGCTGGCAGCCATGCCGACCTGCAGCGCGTGGCCGGGCTGATCGACCAGGGCGGGGCCGGGCTCTCTGCCATCAGCATCACCCTCGACGCCCACCACCGCCTCGACATCGCCCATCCCACTTTCTGGCAGAGCAGCGAGGGCGCGCCGGTCGCACCCTTCACCCAGATCGAGGCGGCCCAGGTGCGCGCCGGCCTCTACCGGCCGCGCGACCCGCAGGCACTGGCGCGCAGCCTGGCCTACCTGGATGCGCTGGAAGCAGCCGGCCGCTACCGCCTCATGATATGGCCGGTCCACTGCGAGATCGGCAGTTGGGGTGCCGCCGTGCATGCCGATGTGCGGGCCGCCTACAACCGCTGGGAAGATGCGCACCTGGGCCAGGTCACCAAGCTCGGCAAGGGCAGCAATCCCTGGACCGAGCATTATTCGGCGGTGATGGCCGAAGTCCCCGATGCCGACGATCCCGCCACCCAGCTCAACCATGGCTTCATCGCCCGCCTGGTCGAGGCTGACCGCGTCTACATCACCGGCGAGGCCGGCAGCCATTGCGTGCGCGCCACCACCGAACACATCGTGGCCCAGCTGGATGAGGCCGCTCGCATGCGCCTGGTGCTGGTCACCGACTGCATGAGTCCCGTGACCGGCTTCGAGGCGCACTACCAGCAATTCCTGCAAGCCATGTCGGCAGCCGGTGTACGTCTGGCCCGCGCCGACGAAGTCTTGTCCGAACTGCAAGCCAACGCCTGAGCGCCAGCGCCCATGGCGGCTGCCGGCTCGTCTTTCGCCATCGCCTGTCACAGATCCAGATCGGCCGCAACCGGGCGCCCGGCGCGACTTATGCCAAAATGGCATGGGACGTCGGCGGTGCCGTTTCGGTATAGTTGCCGCCAAGGGAGAGGGCGACTGCGATGCCGATGGCATGCGGCGCACACCGCGCCACGCGCGCGCAAACACCATGCCGCCCATCCGGCGCGGCATGCCAAAGGGGTGGCAAGCATGGAAATCAAATGGGTGGAAGACTTTCTGTCGGTGGTCGACACGCTCAACTTCAGCCGTTCGGCCAAGTTGCGCAATGTCACGCAACCGGCCTTCGGACGCCGCATCCGCTCGCTGGAAACCTGGCTGGGCGCCGAACTGTTCGATCGTTCTTCCTACCCCTGTACCCTGACCCCGGCAGGCGAGTCCTTCGTGCCCATCGCCAAGGAAATGCTGAACCAGTCCATGCAGGCCAGGCTGGTACTGCGCGGCCAGCTGGCCGGTGCGCAATCGGCGGTGCGCTTCGCCATGCCGCATACGCTGCTGCTGACAGTCTTCCCCAAGCTGCTCTCCGAGATCGAAAAGAAGATCGGCGCCATCTCCACCACCGTGATGGCCGGCAACGTCCACGATGCCGTGATGGCGCTGGTGGAGCGCAACTGCGACCTGCTGATCTGCTACGACCACCGGCAGCAGGGCATCGCCCTCGATACCGAGCGCTACGCCGTACTCTCGCTGGGCAAGGAGCCGCTGCGCCCCTATGTGAAAACCCTGCCCAGCGGCCTGCCCAAATATGTCCTCCCTGGCACGCCCAATGATCCACAACCCTTCCTCAGCTATTCGCCGTATTCGTCGCTGTCGCGCATCGTCGAGAAGGCCCTGCATTCCAGTCCACGCCGCGTGCATCTGTTCCGCCGTTTCGAGACCGACCTGGCCGAGGGTTTGAAGAGCATGGCCGTGGAAGGCCACGGCATCGCCTGGCTGCCCGCCAGCGCGGTGGCCCGCGAGATCGCCGAGGGCAAACTGACCCTGGCCATCGCGCCCAATGACAGCGAGGCGCTGGAACAGGGGCTGTGGTGCGAAGAGATGGATATCCGCGCCTACCGTCGCCTGGATGGCGCCAATCCCGACATCGACCGCATCTGGAATTACCTCAAGTCCGAGCACGGCGCGCAGTGAGCCTGCCCTGCCCGGACCTCCCACGCCTGAACATCACAAGGATCTACCGATGAAATTTCTCACCAACCAGCAGATCAGCGAACTGCTGACCACCGAAGACGCCATCGCCTCCATGCGCGAAGCCTTCGCCCATGCCGCCGAAGGCGCCCACCAGGGGCGCGTGCGCACCAGCGCTTCCAATGGCGTGATGCTGTCGATGATGGGTGCGGTCATTCCGGCCGCCGGCATCGCCGGTGCCAAGGTGTACACCACCATCAAGGGCCAGTTCAAGTTCGTCATCCAGCTGTTCTCCACCGAGACCGGGGCGCCGTTGTGCACCATCGAGGGCGACACCATGACCGGCCTGCGTACCGCAGCGGCCACCGCCGTGGCCTGTGATGCGCTGGCGCGACCGGATGCGCAGGTGCTGGCCGTGATCGGCACCGGCGTGCAGGCGCGCTCGCACATCCCGGCGCTGCTGCAGGTCCGCCCATTCAAGGAAGTCCTGATCGCCGGCCAGTCGGGCCAGCAGGAACTGGCCGAGGAAGTTACCCGTACCCTGGGCGTGCCGGCGCGCGCGGTCGGAATCGACGAGGCCGCTGCCCAGGCCGACGTGCTGGTGACAGTGACCCGCGCCGCCACCCCCCTGTTCGATGGCCAGCTGTTGCGCCCCGGTACCTTCGTGGCCGCCGTCGGCGCTTCCAAGGCCAATGTGCGTGAGCTGGATGACGTGGCCATCGGCCGCGCCGCTGCCCTCTTTGTCGAATGGAAACCACAGGCCCAGCAGGAAGCCGGCGACCTGGTGCAATGCGCGCCGGGCGTGTTCGACTGGGCCGAGGTGATGGAACTGGCGCAGGCAGTCGACGGCAGCATGGCCTATCAGCGCAAGCCCGAGGACATCGTCATCTACAAGGCCATCGGCATCGGCCTGGAAGACGTGGCCCTGGCCGGCCTGGCCTATCGCAAGGCCTGCGCCCGCTACGGCTGGTAAGCCCGGGCCGGCAGGTGACTGCCGGTCAATACCTCGCGGGAAATACGCACAAGCAAAAAGGCGCTGCAGAATCTGCAGCGCCTTTGTCTTGTCCACAGCCGTCGGCCTGTCCTCAGACGGTGGCCTTGGCCTGTGGTGGCTTGACGCTGGCCGCCGGCTTGGCGCGCAGCGCCGTGGCGGTTGCCACCAGCACGATGGCGATCCCGGCCACGGTGCCCAGGGTCACTGGTTCATCCAGCAGCAGCCAGGCCCACAGCGACGCCGTCATCGGCACCAGGAAGGTGACGGTGATGGCCTTGGTCGCGCCCTCGGCGGCGATCAGCTGGAAGAACAGCGCATAGGCAATCCCGGTACAGACCACGCCCAGCACCAGTACAGCCAGCAGCGCCGGCGCGGTGCCGGCCTCCAGCGCATGCGGCACCGACGGTGCGGCCAGCGGCAGCAGGCACAGGGCGGCGGCGAACTGGCTGCCGGTCGCCATGGCGATGGGGGAGATGCCACCGGCGCGCATGCGCGTAAACGTGGCGGCAAAGCCATAGCTGACCGCCGCACCCATGGCCGCCAGCACCCCGGCGATGACCAGGAAATCGGCCGGCGCCGGGCCGATGCCCACCAGCACCGCCACGCCAACCAGGCCCAGCACGAAGGCGGCACCGCGCAACAGGCTGAGCCGCTCACCCATCAGCAGGAAACCGAACATGGCCGTAAACACCGGCGCCAGCGAATTCATCGTCGCCATGTAGGAGGAAGGAATGTGCAGCGCCGACCACGCAAACAGCGCGAAGGGCAGGGCGGTATTGAACACGCCGATCACCAGGTAGGGCAGCCAGTTCTTGCGCCACTGCAGCGGAACGCCGCGCACGCGGGCAAAG
The DNA here is from genome assembly GCF_022627865.1 of Herbaspirillum sp. C7C2. Lineage (NCBI taxonomy): Bacteria > Pseudomonadati > Pseudomonadota > Betaproteobacteria > Burkholderiales > Oxalobacteraceae > Herbaspirillum > Herbaspirillum sp. C7C2. Next base: position 65,453 of record NZ_JABXGI010000020.1, on the reverse strand, counting down.
GCCAGCAGCGACAGCGTGGCCAGCGAGGCGCGGCCGAAGGTGGTCAGCATGGGGCCGAAGACGGGCGCGGCAATGCGCATGAGCATGAAGCTGGTGCCCCAGATGGCGGCCAGCAACAACAGTTTGGCGATATTGGAGGAGGACATGGAGATAAGGCGTCGCGTCGCGGGGCAGCGCCATGGAGGGCCGGTCGGATGATGATTGTACGGCGACCGGCCCCTGGCCGTCCCGGTACAGTTGCGTGCTTTGCACCGTGCCACTTGGCCGCCCGCAACAGTGGCTGCCGATACGGCCGGGCAACTGTACATGTCGCCCCGTGCGCCGTGCTGATAATCTTGGGCAGATTGACAACAGGGAGGGCAGCGATGCTGAAAATCTACGGGCGCGACAATTCCATCAACGTACGCAAGGTGCTGTGGGCCTGTGCCGAACTGGGCATCGCCTTCGAGCGGGAAGACTGGGGCGCCGGCTTTCGTCCCACCAGCGAAGCAGGCTTCCTGGCCATGAATCCCAATGCGATGGTGCCGGTGATCGACGATGATGGTTTCGTGCTGTGGGAATCCAATAGCATCCTGCGCTATCTGGCCGCGCAACATGGCGGCAGCGTGCTCTATCCGGCCGCGCCACGCGAGCGCGCCCGCATCGACCAATGGCTGGACTGGCAGGCCAGCGACCTCAACCGCAGCTGGAGCTATGCCTTCATGGCCCTGGCCCGCAAGTCGCCCGAGCATGGTGATGCACAACAGGTAGCGGCCTCCATCACCGGCTGGACCCGTTTCATGCAGGTGCTGGAACAGCAGTTGCAGCACAGCGGCGGCTACGTTGCCGGAGCGGACTTCACGCTGGCCGACATTGCGGTCGGCCTGTCGGTGAACCGCTGGTTCGGTACACCCTTCGAGCATGCGCCCTTGCCGGCGGTGGCGGCTTATTTCGAACGCCTGACCGAGCGCCCAGGCTTTCGCACCTACGGCCGCAACGGCATGGCCTGAAGGCGGCGGGCGCGGTACACTGCGGCCTTGCGCTTTTTACCGCGTCCCCCATAGCCCTTTGCAGGACCACCATGGCCACCCGAAAGAAAAAACTGCTGTTCCTCGCCGCCTTCCTGGGCTGCCTGCTGCTGGCCAGCGTTCCGCTGCTGAGTCTGTTGTTCTACTGAACACAATTCCGGACCCGCAGCTTTTCATCCTCACCAAAAAAACGCCCCTTGGTCAAAGACCAAGGGGCAACACCAGATCCACTTCCACCTGCCTGCAAACCGACGTCAGACCGGCAGACGCTGTCCCGGCAGGCGGATATTGCGCGCCAGCGGGTGATGCTGCCATTTCGCCTCGGCAAACAGATAGATGCCCAGGGACGAAAAGGCGACGGTCGCCAATGCGGAAAGAACGACGGTCAGCAGGTAGGTGGTGAACATGGTGATCTCCTCAAGACGATGTCATCTTAGGAAATCCCCCGTCCGTTGGCTTTAGTGATTTTCCCTAGAAAACCACGAGACCGCTCAGGGAAATCCCGAGCGGCAGGCACCTCAATAACGTTCCAGCCAGTGCGCATAGGGCGCCGGCAGTGTCCACGAGGGACGATCCACGCCCAGTTCCCGCGCCGCCTGGTAGGGCCAGTGCGGATTGACCAGGTGCGAACGGCCGACCATCACCAGGTCCAGCTGCTCTTCCTTGACCGCACGTTCGGCCAGCTCGGGCGTGCCGAAGCCCCAGGCCGACGAGACCGGCACGCCGGCTTCTTCACGCACGCGCCTGGCGATCGGGCCGAGGAAGGCCGGACCCCAGGGGATCTGGACCTCGGGGATGGTAAAGCCCATGGTCACGCTGATCATGTCCATGCCGCTGGCCTTGAATTGACGGACCAGGGCGATCGATTCCAGCAGCGTCTGTTCATCGCGGCCGTCGTATTCCAGCACGCCGAAACGCACGGTCAGGGGCAGCCTTTCCGGCCATACCTCGCGCACCGCACGCAGGGTTTCCAGCAGGAAACGGGCGCGATTCTCGACGCTGCCGCCATAGATGTCATCACGCTGGTTGGAATGTGCCGAGAAGAAACTCTGCGCCAGGTAACCGTGGGCGAAGTGCAGTTCCAGCCATTCGAAGCCGGCATCGCGGGCGCGGATGGCCGCGTCCACGAAGTTCTGGCGCACCCGTGCGATGTCGTCCAGGCTCATGGCCTTGGGGACCTTGGGCAAGCCCTTGCCATAGGCGATGGCCGACGGGGCCAGGGTGTCCCAGCCACGGGCGTCGTCGGCGGCGATGTGGTCGTCACCTTCCCATGGACGGTTGGCGCTGGCCTTGCGGCCGGCATGGGCGATCTGGATGCCGGGGACCGCACCGGCGGCCTTGATGGCTTGCACCACCGGCACGAAGGCCTGCGCCAGTTCGTCCGACCAGATGCCGGTGCAGCCCGGGGTGATGCGGCCCTCGGGGGCCACGGCGGTGGCTTCCACGATCACCAGGCCGGCGCCACCGCGGGCGATGCCGGCGTAGTGCGACAGATGCCATTCGTTGGCCTTGCCGTCCACCGCCATGTACTGGCACATGGGTGGCACGGCGATGCGGTTGCGCAGGTTCAGCTCCTTGAGCTTGAAAGGGGTAAAGAGAGCGGACATGGGGCGTTTTCTTGTCAGGGTTCAATGAGGGAGCACCAGGCGTCGGGACCGCGGACGCCTGTTTCGTTGGTTCGAAAATATTCGAACTATGGAAGGAGTATAACCCAGGGTGTATCATCCTGCAGATGCGTCCCTACAAACATCCCGAGATTGCCGAGTTCGTGCTGGAGCGCGTTCTCTACGCGCTGAGCGATTCGATCCGCCTGGAGATCGTGCGCCATCTCGACCGCGTGGAATGCGCGACCTGCGGCGAACTCGATGGCGGGCGCCCCAAGTCCACCGTCTCGCACCACTTCAAGGTCTTGCGCGAGGCCGGACTGGTGCGCACCGAGAGCAACGGCACCACTCACATCAACACCCTGCGCAGCGCCGATATCGAACAGCGTTTCCCCGGCCTGCTCAGTGCCATCCTGGCGCAATCGGACAAGCTGCCGGCGCGCCGCCGCAAGGCGACCTAGGTTAAAGCCGGCCTGCCGCGATATCGGCGTCCACTGCCCGGAAGGCGCTGGCCATGGCATGTTCCTCGGCCTCCACCATGGTATTGCCACGGAAGTCGTCGCACGTCACGCGGCGGAAGGCGACCGGATTGTCATTGCGATGCAGCTGGTAGTTGCCGACCCAGCTACCGTCGATCTGCTCGGTGCTGCTCACGCGGATGAAGTAGCCATGATGTTCGGCCACATCGTTGTCGAGCTGGGTATCGATCAGCGCCCGCGCATAGGCGACCCCGGCCACCTGCGCCGCCGCCAGCGAAGCGAAGGGATTGCCGCGCAGGCCGGGTGCCGGTTCGCCGTCGATGCGGACCGAACAGATCACGTCGCCGTTTCTTTGCTGCGTGCTCTCCACGCTGATGTGCTTGCCGCGATAGGTGGCGCCGTAGGGTTGATTCATGTTGAAGATGTCGAGAAGGCGCTGAGGGTGACCAATACAGGACTATAAGCCCTTTGCCCACTCGCTGTCGCCCCACCCGCCAGGCGGCCGCCGAGGCACTGCCCATCTTGAGCTACACTGTGGGCTCATCTATTCCCCCTTTCCCATTCCCCATTTCTCATTACCGCAAGCCAGCCGCCCACATCATGCAGATCCGCGACGCCACCCCCGCCGATATCCCCGCCATCACCCTGATCTTCAATGACGCCGTGGTCAATACCACCGCCATCTGGAGCGATACCCAGGTCGATGAAAAGAACCGCCATGACTGGCTGGCCGCACGCCGTCAGCTCGGCTACCCGGTGCTGGTGGCGGTGAACGGCGACCAGGTGCTGGGCTATGCCAGCTTCGGTGACTGGCGCCCGTTCGACGGCTTCCGCCATTCGGTGGAACACTCGGTCTATGTCCACAAGGAGCATCGTGGTGAAGGCCTGGGCGTGGCGCTGATGCAAGCGCTCATCCCGCGTGCACGCGCCGTGGGCAAGCATGTGATGGTAGCGGCCATCGATGCCAGCAATGTCGGTTCCATCGCCCTGCACAAGAAGCTGGGCTTCGACCAGGTCGGTCATATGCCCCAGGTCGGTACCAAGTTCGGCAAGTGGCTTGATCTGGTTTTCCTGCAACTGACGCTGGACCAGCGCAGCGATCCCGACCGTCTTCCGGGCTGATCGCCATCGTTGATGGTCTTCTCTGACCAAGCAAGCAACAGGGCCGCTCTTGAGCGGCCCTGTTGCTTGCTGCATGGCAGGAAGAGTCAGCGCTCAGCCATTGTGCTTTTCGGCTTCATGCCGTTCATTGCCTCGTTTGTCCTCCTCATGCCGCGCCGGCTCGTGCTTCTGGGCGGCATGCTGCTCTGACGCATGTTCATGCGCAGCGGCCTCATGTCTTTCGGCAGGCGCCTGCTGGGGGTGGACCGGCCGGTTTTCCTGGCGGGCTTCCGGCCTGGCGGCTGCCTGCTGATGGGCCGGCACAGCCTCCTTATGCTCGGCGGGATGGGCCGGCTGGGCGCGCGCGGCTTCCTGCTTCAAGGCCAGCGCCTGACGCTGCTCGGCCTGTTGCCGTTCCTGTTGAGCCGCATTCTGCTGCGCTTGCTGATGTTCACGGGCGGCCTGCTGTTCCATCTCCTGATGCTGGCGTGCCGCGTTGGCCTGGGCAGCTTGCTTCTGCTCGGCTTCCTGGTGGTGGAGATCGGCGGACTGCACTGGCGACTGCGGGTGTTGCGGCTGTGGTTGCGGATGGACTGCCGGCATCGCACCGGCATGCGCATCGTTGGCCGTGAAGTGCGGCATGCTCATGCCGGCCTGGCGGTTGGCCGCTTCCGGATGATTGTCGATGCGGGTCTGGTCGCGGCTGATGTTGCGCTCGTCCACGTTGCTGACATTGCGCACATTGCTGACATTGTTGATATTACTGACGTTGTTGTTCACAACCCGGTTGTTGTTGATGGTCACATTGTTGTTGGTCACGCGATTGATCACCGTGGTCGAGTGCGAGACATAGGTGGTGTTCCGGTACACCACCGCCGGACGCTGCCATCCCGGAGCGGACTGTGCGCCCGCCGGTGAACCGCCCCAGTGCATGCCCCAGTCGTGCCAGCCCCAGTCGGCGTGGTGGCTGATGGCTTCGCCCACGAAGATGCCCACCCCGAACGACAGGGCCCCTACGACCACTTCATTGCTCACCCGGCTGGGCGGGCGATACGCGTAACCCGGATAGACCGGCACCGGCGGACCATAGACCACCGCCGGGTTGTAGCTCGGTACATAGACGGTATCGGGCTGGCTGGATTCGATGACGATGGTCTGCGGCGGCGGCGCAATCACCGGCGCGCCGGCATAGACTGGAACCGGCTCCGGTGTCGACACGGGTGCCTGGCTCTGGCTGCTGCGCACCGTGGTGGAGACCCGCAGCTGCGAGGAATTCTTCAGGTTGCCGGCCTGCTGGGCGCGCAGTCGCAGTGCCTGGATGGCGTTCATGACGTCGTTCGGATCATTGACGAAGGCGTCACCCAGGGCCCGCGTCCAGTCCGGATTGGCCGCCATCTGCGAGAGCACCGCCGGGAACATGGTCAGTGATTTCACGCTGACATCCCAGGGCTGTCGGTCCTCGGCGGCCTGCAGGATGTCGCCCTTGAGCGCGGCGTTCTGTCCCACCCACTGGTTGGCCGCGATGATCTGGTCGGGATAGGTGGAACCGGCCAATACCTGGGCCACCAGCTTGTCGGGAAACAGCGCGATGGGCGCCACCATCTGTGACAGTTGGGCTGCCGTGGGTGGCACGTAGGCCGGCGCGCTCGCAGCAGTGGGCGTGGCCGACGCTGCCGCATTGGGTGGTGCAGTGTCGGCATTGTCCTTCTTCTCGCAGGCCGAGAGTGCCAGCACGGCACTCAGGAGCGAAGCGGAAACGATGATGGCGCGATGTCTGTTTCTTGTTGTCATGATCTGGTCCTCGATCCGGCATGGATGATGGGAACGGTGGGGGGGATTGCCTGGATAGCCTTGATAACGACACGCCGCACTGCGCAGTTGACGATCAAATTGTGATGGGATGTAACGGCGAAGGGAGGTGTCAGATTTCTAAGTTTGAGAGACCTGATCAAGAAAGGTTCATGCTCAAGAAGAAGGATGAATGCTGGGGAGAATTTGATGGATCGCTGACAAATAGCTGACTGGAAGCCGCGTCCATATTGACTTTCGGAAGCATGCTGGTGTCAGTGCTTTGTCAGGAAAATAAAAAAAGGCAGACCGGATCGGCCTGCCTGAAAGAACCACAAGGAGAGAAAAACTTAGTTTACGAAGCCGGAAAAATTCCTGGAATCCACTCTCACCGGCACTCGGTCATGTAGCGCGATTCCAGCCGGGCGCGTTCGCCATATTCGATGGAGCCCGGGCCGGTCATGGTGAAGCGGCCGTCGCGCAGGGTGCCGGGGGTGGGGTCGCGTTGCACGCTGCTCGGTTCGTTGGTGCGGGCACGCTCGGCCTGCATGCGCAGGGTGCGGCAGGACGAGGATTCGCTGCTGGCGGCCACTTGCATCATGGCGCCACTACCGTTGCCACTGGCCGCACTCATCCCGTTGCCACTGGTCGATTGCAGTGCCGTGCGCACCATGGCGCGGTGCGGCGACAGGGCCTGCTCCAGCGCGCTGTCGGAGGCGGCGTAGGCGGTGTTGCTGAAGGCCGAAGCGAACACGGCCAGGGTGCCGATGGCGGCGATGCTGCACAGGGTGGACAGGGTGCGGAAGGATGGGCGCATGATGATTTCCTCGGTCAGGGTGGGGGACTTGGTCTGCTTGCCCCTTGCCTGTCTGGCGTTGGGCTGGCATGGACGTAGTCTGCGTGTGCCCGGTTGACCCAGGATGTCAGTAGCGGCCTCCAATATTTCAATTGAAATTTTCAATTGAAGTGTCAGTGCATGAAGTTGTGTTGCCCAGCTGCCGGTCCGTGCAATGATGGTGTGCCGGATGCATGAAGTAAAATCCGTCTATCCCAACCATCCATGAGTTCCATTCATCATCATGCTGGACCGCATCCACCTCTCCATCGTCCAGGAAGTCGAGCGCCAGGGCTCGCTCACCGCTGCTGCCGGTGTCCTGCATGTGACCCAGTCGGCCCTGAGCCACAGCATGAAGAAGCTGGAACAGCAGCTGGGTACCGACATCTGGCTAAGGGAGGGGCGTCATCTGCGTCTGACCCAGGCTGGCCAGTACCTGCTGGCGGTCGCCAACCGCGTGCTGCCGCAACTGGCCCTGGCCGAGGAAAGGCTGCGCCAGTTCGCCCAGGGCGAGCGTGGCGCCTTGCGCATCGGCATGGAATGCCATCCCTGTTACCAATGGCTGTTGAAGGTGGTGTCGCCCTATCTGGCGGCCTGGCCGGACGTGGATGTGGACGTCAAGCAGAAATTCCAGTTCGGTGGCATCGGCGCCCTGTTCGGCTACGAGATCGACCTGCTGGTCACGCCCGATCCGCTGGACAAGCCGGGTCTGGTGTTCGAGCCGGTGTTCGACTACGAGCAGGTGCTGGTGGTGGCAGCCGACCATCCGCTGGCCGCGGCCGACTATGTCAAGCCACGTCAGTTGAACAATGAAGTGCTGGTGACCTACCCGGTGCCGGTGGACCGGCTCGATATCTATACCCACTTCCTGGCGCCGGCCGGAGTCGTGCCGCGCCGGCACAAGACCATCGAGACCACCGACATCATGCTGCAGATGGTCGCCAGCGGGCGCGGTGTGGCGGCCCTGCCGCGCTGGCTGGTGCTGGAGTATGCGGAGCAGATGGCGGTGGTGCCGGTGCGCCTGGGCAAGCAGGGCATCGCCAAGCACATCTACCTGGGTGCGCGCGAAAGCGATGTCGACATCGACTACCTGCGCGCCTTCATCGAGGAAGCGCGCCAGGCGCAGGCCTGAGAGGATCGTCAGCTGGTCCGGGTCACCTTGTTGAGGTGGCGCGGCCGGTCCGCATCCATGCCCCGTGCCGCCGACAATTGCGCCGCCATCACGTAGAAGGCCTGGATGGCGACGATCGGGTCCAGGTCCGGCGTGGCCGCCACCGGCAGGGTGAGATCACGCTCCACCACATCCTGCGGCGCGGCCAGCAGCACCCTGGCACCGCGCACGCGCATCTCGGCGGCCAGCGCCAGCATGCCGGCCTGGGCCGGACCGCGAGGGGCGAACATCAGCAGCGGATACCCCTCCTCGATGAGCGCCATCGGCCCGTGCTTGATCTCGGCGCCGCTGAAGGCTTCGGCCTGGATGGCGCAGGTCTCCTTACACTTGAGCGCGGCCTCCAGCGCCAGCGGGAAGCCGGTGCCACGGCCCACCACCATGATGCGACTGGCCGGCGCCAGCACTTCGATCGCTTCTGACCAGTCGCATCGGGTGGCCGTCTCCAGGGCTTGCGGCAACTGCCCCAGGGCGTCCAGCAGCGCGGCATCGTCCTGCCAGTGCGCTGTCAACAGGGCGCCGGCCACCAGGCTGGCGATGAAGCTCTTGGTGGCGGCCACGCTCGACTCCATGCCCGCATGCAGCGGCACGCTCCACTCGGCCGCCGTCGCCAGCGGTGAATCGGCATGGTTGACCAGCGCCACCGTGGTGGCGCCATGGGCGCGGAAATAGCGCAGCGGTTCCACCACATCCGGGCTCTGTCCCGACTGCGAGATGGCGATGGCCAGAGCATTGCGCACCAGTAGCGGCGCCTGGTTCAGGGTCACCAGCGACATCGGCAGCGAGGCCACGATATGCCCCAGGCGCGCCATGACGAGGTAGGCGCAATAGGCGGCCGCATGATCCGAGCTGCCACGCGCCACCGTGACCACGTTGGTGGGCGGTGTGGCGCGCAGGCGGGCGCCCAGTTCGGCATAGCGCTGCTGGTCGCGGGTCAGCTGCTGCGCCACATGGCGGGTGGCCGAACGGGCTTCTTCAAGCATCAGCGAGGTCAATCTCTTCTCCTTCCACATAGACAGCCTTGATGGCGAAATGTCGGTCCAGCACCACTACGTCGGCATGGCAACCGGTGGCCAGGCGGCCACGGTCGGACAGACCCAGATAATCGGCGGCATAGGTCGAGGTGCGTAGCGAGGCTTCGGCCACGTCCATGCCCAGCGTGATCAGGTTGCGCAGTGCCTGGTCCATGGTCAGCACGCTGCCGGCCAGGGTGCCGTCATCCAGTCGTACGCCGCCGGCGCACTTGTGCACCACCTGCCGGCCCAACGCGTAGTCGCCATCGGGCATGCCGGCGGCGGCCGTGGAATCGGTCACGCAGAACAGGCGCGGGATGGCACGCAGGGCGGCACGGATGGCACCCGGGTGGACATGCAGCAGATCGGGGATCAGCTCGGCATAGGTGGCATGTGCCAGCGCCGCGCCCACCATGCCGGGGGCGCGGTGATGGAAGCCGCTCATGGCATTGAACAGGTGGGTGAAGCCCGAGGCACCGTGTGCCAGCGCGGCCACGCCATCGTCATAGCTGCCGGCGGTATGGCCGATCTGTACCTTCATGCCGCGATGGGCCAGCTTGCAGACCAGCTTCAGGTGACCATCCACCTCGGGCGCGATGGTGATGAGCTTGAGCGGCGCCAGGCTGTTGAGGTAATCCACCTGCTCCAGCGAGGCTTCGATGGCAAAGTCGGGTTGCGCGCCCAGCTTGCCGGGATTGATGTACGGCCCTTCCAGATGCACCCCCAGCACCCGCGCCTGCCCCGGCTGGCGGCTGCCGCAGGCATCGGCGATGGCACGCAGGGCCACTTCCAGTTCCTCCAGCGGCGCCGTCATGGTGGTGGCCAGCAGGCTGGTGGTGCCGTGCCGCGCATGCAGGCGCGACAGCACCTGCACGGCATCGCCGCCTTCCATGACGTCACGCCCGCCCCCACCGTGCACGTGCAGGTCGATGAAGCCGGGCAGGATGTAGTCGCCCTCGTCGATGACGCGTGGTTCGCGGCGCAGCGGCCGGCCGTCGATGGCGCGGATGCGCTGGTCGAAGACCATGTTGCCCTGGATCCAGCCTTGCGAGGTCAGCACGTTGCCGTGCAGTTGGGTCGGTGCGTTCATGCCGGGGTTTCCTTTGGGTTTTCCGCTGGATTCTTCTGCTGCTGCTGCCGGGCGCGTTGTGCCAGCAACAGCGCACCGCCGGCGGCATCGGCTTGCGCCGGGACGATGCGCGCCTGCAGGCGTTGATCGAGGTAGGGTTGCAAGGCCGCCGCCAGCCCGCCGCACAGCGCCAGCGGCAGGCGCTGCGCCGGGTCCAGGGTGGCGATCATCAGGCCGATCTCGGCCGCTGCCGCCTGCAGGATGTCGCGGGCTGCCGCGTCCTGCGCAGCATGCATGACCACCGGCCGGGCAGCGCGGGCAAAGGCCGCCTGGTCGGCCTGGGCCAGCCAGTCCAGCAAGGTGGCGCGTTCTTCATTGGCCGTGGCGGCGGGGAGTTCGGCGCGACACAGTGCCAGCACCGCCTCGGCCAGGGGCCCACGGGCAGCGCGGCCATCCAGTGCGAGCTGGGCGTGATGCAGGGCGCGCAAGCCCATCCAGGCACCACTGCCGTCATCGCCGCTGGGAAATCCCCAGCCATCGACGATGCGGCGACTGCCGTCGGTGTCCAGGGCCAGCCCGATGGTACCGGTGCCGACCGCGACGATGGCGCCTGGCGCCCCGCCATGCGCGCCCAGCAGTGTGGCCACGCCATCGTTGACGATCTCCAGCGCGCCGAAGGCCGGCGCCATGGCGCGGAAGTCGGCCGACCACTGTGCCACGTTCTCGCCGGCGATGCCGATGCCGACCGCCAGCGCCGCATTGTCCGGCCGCGCCTGGGCGGCTTGCACAAAGACGCGATCGATGGTCTGGCCGATCACCTGCCAGGCCTTGGCCGCGCCGTTGCGCAGTGCCGAGGCGGTGCCGCTGGCTTCCTGCAGTACGCGGCCCTCGGGCGTGGCCAGCCGCACCAGGGTCTTGCTGCCGCCGCCGTCCACCCCGATCAGGTAGGCAATACCGTCCATGGTTCAGGCCTCGTCCAGGCGACGCGCCGATTGCAGGTTGCCCGGTTGACGCCGGCGCAGGGCCTCGCCCCGGGCATCGAAGAGATGGAAGGCCTGGCTCTGGACCGACAGCGCCACCTGCTCGCCGATGCGCACGCTGCGGTTGCCGTCGCCGCGCACCACGATGTCATGGCCGCCGTCCAGGCTGACGTAGAGGAAGTTGGCTTCGCCCAGGTGTTCCACCAGGTTGACTACACCGTGCAAGGGCTGGCCGTCGCCCAGGCCCTCGCGGATCTGTTCGGCACGCAGACCCAGCGTGACCGCCTCGCCGACCTGTACCCCGGTGGGGTCGACATCGGCCAGCAGTCGCAGTCCGCCAGCGATTTCCACTTGTACGCCGCGATCGTCACAGCGGGTGACCACGCCCTGGAAGAAATTCATCTTCGGTGAACCGATGAAGCCGGCCACGAACAGGTTCTGCGGCTGCTGGTACAGCTCCAGCGGCGTGCCCGCCTGCTGGATGCGGCCTTCGTGCATGACCACGATCTTGTCGCCCAGGGTCATGGCTTCCACCTGGTCGTGGGTCACGTAGACGATGGTGGCCGCCAGTTGGCGGTGCAGCTTGGCGATTTCCAGCCGGGTCTGCACCCGCAGGGCCGCGTCCAGGTTCGACAGCGGCTCGTCGAACAGGAACAGGCGCGGCTGGCGCACGATGGCGCGACCGATGGCTACGCGCTGGCGTTGCCCGCCCGAGAGCTCGCGCGGCAGGCGCTGCAGCAGGTGATCGATCTTCAGTATCGAGGCCGCATGGCGGATGCGGCGGTCGATCTCGCTCTTGCTGCTGCCGGCCACCTTCAGGCCGAAGGCCATGTTCTTGTACACGTTCATGTGCGGATACAGCGCATAGCTCTGGAAGACCATGGCGATGCCGCGCTCGGCCGGTGGCAGGTGATTGACCACCTGGCCGCCGATGGCGAGTTCGCCGCCGCTGATCTCCTCCAGCCCGCACAGCATGCGCAGCAGGGTCGATTTGCCGCAGCCGGACGGCCCGACCAGTACGCAGAATTCGCCATCGCGGATATCGAGGTTCAGCCCGGCCAGCACATCGGCGCGGCCGTCGTAGGTCTTGCGCAACTGCTTGATGTTGACGTGTGCCATGAGGTCTCCTTTGGATTATTTGACGGCGCCCGAGGTCAGGCCGCGGATCAGCTGGCGCGAGAAGGCCATGTACAGCAACAGCACCGGGATGACCGCCATCGACAGCGCGGCCAGCACCGAATTCCAGTCGGTGGCGTATTGCCCGATGAACTGCTGCACCCCCAGCGTGACGGTGCGGGTGTCTTCCCCGGGGGCGAGGATGAGCGGGAACCAGAGGTCGTTCCAGGCCGGGATCATGGTGAACACCGCCACGGTCGCGATGGCCGGGCGCAGCAGCGGCAGGATCACGCCGAAGAAGATGCCCAGCTCGCCCACGCCGTCGCAGCGCGCCGCATCCTTGAGCTCGCCCGGAATCTGGCGCATGAACTCGGACAGGATCATCACCGCCAGCGGCAATCCCTGCGCGGTATAGACCAGCACCAGGGCGGTCCGGGTGTTGATCAGGTCCAGCGCCACCACCAGCTGCAGGATGGAGACCGTGCCCAGCCGGATCGGGATCATGATGCCGACGGCGATGAAGAAGTTCAGCGCGCGGTTGCCGAAGAAACGGTACTCGGTCAGCGCCCAGGCCGCCATTGCGCCGAACAGCACGATCAGCACCAGCGCCGCCACGGTGACCACCAGGCTATTGCCGAAGTAGAGCAGGAAGTGGGTGCCGGCCAGCACCTTCTGGAAGCCGGCAAAGGTCAGCGTCTCGGCCGTGGGCAGGGCCATCGGGCCTTCGAAGATGGCGTTGCGGGTCTTGACCGAGTTGATCAGGATCAGCGCAATCGGAAACAGCGCAATCACCGCATACAGGCACAGCACCACATGTACCCAGAGATGACCGGCGGTGCCGAAGCTGCGTTGGATCAGCGTGGGTTTGCGCATGGTGTCGGGAGCGGTGGAAAGTGGGGAACGTGGGGAGGATGGGGAAGAAGCCAGCATGTCGTCATCCTCCCCTCACATCGCATAGCGTGTCAGGCGCCGCTGCACCATCACGAAATACGCGCCCACGCCACCCAGGATCACCAGGAACATCAGCGTGGCCACCGCCGCGCCCATGGTGGGGCTGCCAATCTGCGCCTGGTAGCCGAAGAAGGTGCGATAGAAGTAGGTTCCCAGCAGGTCGGAGGCGTAGTTGGGGCCGGCCAGCGCGCCCTTGACCGAGTAGATCAGGTCGAAGGCGTTGAAGTTGGCTACGAAGGTGAGGATGGTCACCAGTCCCAGGGTCGGATAGATCAGCGGCAGCTTGATCTGCCAGAAGATGCGCATGGCGCTGGCACCCTCGGCGTGGGCGGCTTCCAGTACTTCTTCGGGCACCGCCAGCAGGGCAGCGTAGATCAGCATCATGGGTATGCCCACGTACTGCCATACCGAGATCAGCGAGAGGGTCACCAGGGCGGTGGATTCCTGCCCCAGCCAGGGCGCGAACCAGTCGGCCAGGCCGACCAGGCCGAGCAGCTTTTCGCCCACGCCCCACAGCGGCGAGAGGATCAACTGCCAGATGAAGCCGATGATGACCACCGACAACAGCGTGGGCAGGAAGATCAGCGTGCGATAGGTACGCGCCCCGCGCAGGCCCTTGAGGCTGAACAGCGTCGCCAGCAGCAGGCCGATGGGGTTCTGCAGCAGCATGTGCAGGCAGAAGAACTTGACGTTGTTCCACATGGCATTCCAGAAGGCGGCCGACCAGTCGGGGTCGAACAGGATGGTGCGGTAGTTGTCCAGCCCCACGAAGCTGCGCACCCCGGCGTCATTGGCGGTATAGAAGCCCAGGCGCAGGGTGTCCAGCAGGGGCAGGGCGCTGAAGAGCGCGTAGATCAGCACGGCAGGCGCGAGCAGCACCGCCAGTTGCCAGGCGCGGATGGTTTTCATGGGTCTCCTGTTCCTGAAGGGGGAGCGCGGACATCTACTCCCGTTCGGACTGAGTAGGCCCGCGAGGGCCGTATCGAAGGCGCGCGGACGGTGCGCCCTTCGACGGGCTCAGATCAGGCTTCGATACGCGGTGTTGCCGCTACTCAGCCCGAACGGGCGGGTACTGCTTACCTCAGTGAAGCAGCCTTACTGCTGCGGCTTGTACCACTTGGCAAAGCCGGCCTGGATCTTGGCGGCTGCATCCTGCGGCGTGAGCTTGCCGTTGAGCACCTGGGCGTTGACGTTCCACATCTCGTTTTCCATGCTCGGCGTGCCACGGTTGAGGATCTGCGAATTGACGCGGATGGTGGAAGCGCAGTTCTTGCGCCAGCCCATCATCTGCTTGGCAATCGGGTCCTTCACCGAGATCAGGTGGTTCGACAGCGAGAAGAAGCCGGTGACCTTGTTGGTATAGAGATCGGCAAATTCCTGCGAGCCTAGCCAGGCCAGGAACTTGTAGGCGTCTTCCTTGTTCCTGGACTTCCTGTTGATGCCCATGCCGATGTCGTTGTGGTCGGAGATGTAGCAGGCATCGCCGTTCTTGGGCACCGGTGGCGGGAAGGCGGCGAAGTCCATCTTGCCGTTGAAGTAGGCGATATCCCAGGAGCCGGCCGGATACACCGCGCCCTTGCCCAGGGCGAACATGTTCTGGCTGTCGCTGTAGGTCTGGGCCGAGGCGCCCTTGGGCAGGTACTTGCCGAGCCTGGCTTCATACTCCCAGGCGGCCACGAATTGCGGATCGGTGAACTTGGCACGGCCGGCGATGAGCGCCTTGCGGCCTTCCTCGCCCTTCCAGTAGTTGGGGCCGATGCCGGTGAACAGCACCTGGTGCGATTCCCACTGTTCGGCCGTGCCCATCACCAGCGGCGCATACTTGCCGTTGGCCTTGACGGTATCGAGCAGCTTGAAGAACTCGGCCTCGGTCTTGGGCGGTTCCAGGTTCAGTTCCTTGAAGATCTTGGTGTTGTAGAAGAAGCCGTGGATCACCGAGGCCATTGGCATGCAGAAGGTGTCCTTCCCGTCATCGGTCTGCCAGGCGGCCTTGGCGGCCGGTGCGAAGTATTCCATGCCGGGTTTGCCGTCCAGCTTTTCCAGGTGGCCCTTGTTGTAGAGCGAGAGCGAGACATCGAAGGGGCGGCAGGCCACCAGGTCACCGGCCGTGCCGCCGGCCAGGCGCGCGGCCAGGCTGGAATCGTATTCGGTCGGGGCGGTGGGCGAGAACTTCACGGTGATGCCGGGATTGCTGCGCTGGAAGGCGGGGATCAGTACTTCCTGCCACAGCGGCAGGTCGTCCACGCGCCAGCTTTCGATGGTCAGCGTACCGGCCTGGGTGTGCGCGGCACCGAGACCGCCGGCCAGGCCCAGGGCGAGGGCGCAGGCGGCCAGCAGTGGACGGCGCGGGATGAGGGAAAAGCGACCAGGCTTTTTTTCGGTCTGCATCTTGGGTCTCCTTGGTGTTGTGGGGATCGCCGCACGCCAGCCGCGACGAAACGCCGTGACAGTAGCAGCGCCGATCATGTGATGCCAGCAACGCTGCCAGTACCCTTGGAGTATTTTTAAGTTGTTGATTTAAAAGAATAATTTAAGGATGGTCAGGATTCTTGCCATTACATATCCTTACATGGTCTGCAGCATGTGCAGGCGGTCTGGACGTCGAGGCAAGGGATGGTGATGCGCAGCATTGGCGTTGGCCTGTGGATAAGATAAGCAGAGCAAGGCTTACGTTTCTTAACAAGAGATAAACCGGCTTCATGCTTCGCAAGGCAGGATCGGGCTCCCGCCGGGGCGCATGCAAATTGCGCATTGGCATGCACCCGGCTATAGTCTCTCCCGGTTTGGAGACACGCACCCCATGATAAAAAAGAAACGGCCCGCGAATGCACGCACCGGCCCGGCCACCTGCTGGCCGGCCCTGCTGTGTCTGCTCGCGCTATGGCTGGGCTGGGGGTGGAATGGGGCGCAGGCGCAGTCGCTGCCAATGTCGAGCTCCGGCCCGGCTTCCGGCGTATCGCTATCCTCGTCATCCTCACCTTCACCGGTCCCGCCGTCCTCCGGTGGCGGCTCCCTGCAGGTGCTGCACTGGTGGACCTCGGCCAGCGAGCGCCAGGCCATCAACGTGGTGGTCAACCAGCTGGCGAAACAGGATATCCAGTGGCGCGACGTCGCCATTCCCGGCGGCGCCGGCATGGGTGCGGCCAAGGTCCTGAAGAGCATGGTGCTGGCCAACCGCGCCCCCGAAGTGACACAACTCAACGGCGTGGTCTTCGGCGAATGGGCCGACCTGGGTCTGCTGCTGGAGCTGGACAATGTGGCCGTGCAGGGCGCTTGGGAAAAGCAGATGTTCCCTACCGTCTGGTCGCTGCTCAACAACCACGGACACGTGGTGGCGGCGCCGCTGGGCATCCACCGCATCAACTCTTTGTTCTACAACACCGCCATCTTCAAGCGCTACAACCTGAGCCCGCCCAAGACCTGGGACGACTTCGACCAGATCGTCAAGAAGCTGCAGGGCAGCGGCATCACGCCGCTGGCGCAGAGCGCCGAAGCCTGGCAGCTGGCGACCCTGTTCGAGAACTTGGCGCTGGCCGAGAGCGGCCCGGCCTACTACCGGCGGCTGTTCGTGGAGATGAGCCCGGCGGCCTATCTGGATGCGCGCATGCTGCATATCCTCAAGCGCCTGCGCGGACTGTCGGCGGCGATGGCGCAGCCGGTACGCGAGCGGCCCTGGACCGAGGTGGCGCGCAGCATGGTCAGCGGCGAGGCGGCCATGCTCATCATGGGTGACTGGGCCAAGGGCGAGCTCAATGCCTGGGGCATGGAAGTGGACCAGCAGTTCGGCTGCGCCCCGGTCCCCGGCACGGGAGATTTCCACCTCTACAGTACTGACACCCTGGCCATGTTCGCCGGCAACTACGCGCACCAGGCCATGCAGGAAACGCTGGCGCGGCTGACCATGTCGCCGGCGGTGCAGTCCGAATACAATAGGATCAAGGGTTCGATCCCCGTACTGCGTGCGGCCGACCCGCACATGGACCGCTGCGCCAGGGATTCCTGGCGCGCCTTCAGCAAGGGTCCGGCCTGGCAGGCGCCCAGCCTGGTGCACCGCATGGCCACCGACGACACCACCAAGGATGCCATCGTGTCCGAGGTGCAGCGCTTCTTCCTGGACCGCAGCATCAGCGAAGAACAGACACAGAAACGACTTGCAGCGATTGCGCGCACCCTGTCGCGTAATCGCAATGATTAGGCTCATCGCATCCACGGATGTGAAATGAGTTCCAGGAAACACGGAGATGGAGCAGCAACATGACGCGCAAGATATTGATCGTCGACGATGACCAGAAGACCCGCACGCTCTTGAAGGCCTATCTGGAAAAGAACCAGTACGAGGTCCGCCTGGCCCATGATGGCGCGGCCTTCATGACCGAATTCCAGCGTTTTGCCGACGAGCTCTCGCTGGTGATCCTGGATGTGATGCTGCCGGATACCGACGGCTTCGCCCTGTGCAAGGCGGTGCGTCGCAAGTCCAATGTGCCGGTCATCATGCTCACCGCCAGTTCGGACGAGACCGACCGCGTGGTCGGACTGGAACTGGGTGCCGACGACTACATCGCCAAGCCCTACAGCCCGCGCGAGCTGCTGGCACGGATCAAGGCCATCCACCGTCGCATCGGCATCGACAGCAGTGCCGCACCGCGCTACTACCGCTTCTCGGGCTTCACGCTCGACACGGTGGAGCGCACTCTCACCGACAGTGCCGGCGCCATCGTGGCTCTGACCGGCATGGACTACCAGTTGCTGAAGTATTTCGTCGAACATCCCGGCGACGTGCTGGACCGCAACGTGCTTTGTGAAGAAACGCGCGGACGCGACGCCGGTCCGTTGGACCGCTCGCTGGACGTGCAGATCAGCAAGCTGCGCCTGCGACTGAACGATGGTGGCCGCCAGCCGCACCTGATCAAGACCGTGCGCGGTGCCGGCTATGTCTTCTCGGCCGACGTCAGTGCCGCAGCCGCCTGAGAGCGCGGCGCCGGAGACGGCGCTGACGCCTCCTGATGCAGCAGAAGAGACCCGCTCACCCAGCCTGCGCGGTCGCCTGGCCGCGCTGCTGGACTGGATGCTGCCGGATTCCCTGCTGGGCCGGCTGTCGGTGGTGATGATCTTCGGCGTGCTGGTCACGCAGGTGGCCGGCGGCCTGATCTGGGACATCCAGCTCCGCAGCAAGTCCGAGGCGGAAACCCGCGTAGCCGCGCAGCACCTGGCCCACAGCGCAGCCTCGGCGGTGCGTTACTTCATGACCCTGCCGCCCAACTACCGTCCGCTGATGATCCAGCAATTGCGCGAGATGGGCGGCACTCGCTTCTTCATCAACGCCAACAGCAGCGCGGTGCCGGTCAAGTCCATCGGCGAGAGCCGCCTGGCGAACCTGGCCATCGAGGTGACCGCGCAGACCCTGCGCGAAGACCTGCCTTTCCTGCCCGAAGCGCGGCTGGCCTTTGCCTGGCCGGACGGCCTGCCGGTGGCCAGCGATGGCCTCACCGTCAACGATCTGCCCGACAACTGGGTACAACATATCCTGCTGACCAAGCCCAACTCGGCGCCGGTGCTGGTGATCCAGATGCAGGTGGAAAGCGGGCGCTGGATCTACCTGGCCGCGCTGATGCCCAACCCCTACTTCCTCGACAGCGACAATCCGCTCTGGCTGGACCGGCTGGTGCTGCAGGGCCTGTCGCTGGCGGCGATCCTGCTGCTGACCATCCTGGTGGTGCGCTGGACCACGCGCCCGCTGGCCGCGCTGGCCGACGCCGCCGAAGCCTTCGGCAAGGGCGAGACCGTGCCCAGCCTGCCCGGCACCGGCAGCCGTGAATACGTCAAGACTGCGCGCGCCTTCTCCGGCATGCGCGAACGCATCAAGCGCTATCTCGAAGACCGCGAGCGTCTGTTCGTCTCCATCTCGCACGACCTGCGCACCCCCATCACGCGACTGAAACTGCGCACCGAACTCATGGACGACGACGCCATGCGCACCGATTTCCATGACGACCTCGACGAGCTGGACATGATGGTCAAGGGCGCCCTGCAATCGGTGAAGGACAGCGACATCCACGAGAACCGCACCGAGGTCCGCCTCGATGCGCTGGTGCTGCGCATGATCCGCGACGCCCGGCTGGCCGGCCACGAGATCGCCTTCACGCCCTCCGGCATCAATGTCATGGCCAAGCCGCTGGCCCTGAAGCGCGCCATCGGCAACCTGTTCGACAATGCCCTGTACTACGGCCAGAAGGTCGAGATCAGCATTCGTCCCTCGGCCGGTGCCGACGGCGACCTGGTCGAGATCGAGATCCGCGACCACGGCCCCGGCGTGCCGGAAGACGCCATGCGCACCCTGTTCCAGCCCTATGTGCGCCTGGAGCATGGCCGTGCCCAGAACAGCGGTGGCATGGGGCTGGGCCTGGGCATCTCGCGCAACATCGTGCAGGCCCATGGTGGTGAACTGCTGCTGCGCAACCATCCGGAAGGCGGCCTTGCCGCCACCATCATCCTGCCGGCCCGCTGATCGGTCGGCGCGAAGGCGGGAACGGGCCGGTAGATTGATCAGTCAGACAGATCAATTGCATCGAAATATTGCATTTAATGAATAAGCGACGGAAGCGTAGACTTCTGCGCACCACCACTCAGGAAGTGGTCATCCCCTCAATCCCTACAGTGGAACTTCCCCAAGGAGACTCATGAGCTATATCGCCGAACCCTCCCGCTACGATGGCCGCATGCCCTATCGCCGCACCGGTCGCAGCGGCCTGCTGCTGCCCGCCGTGTCGCTGGGCCTGTGGCAGAACTTCGGTGGCGTCGACAACTTCGAGACCGGCCGCGCCGTATTGCGTCGCGCCTTCGACCGAGGCGTTACCCACTTCGACCTGGCCAACAACTACGGCCCGCCGGCCGGTTCCGCCGAAGAGAACTTCGGCCGCTACATGGCCAAGGATTTCGCCCCCTATCGCGACGAACTGGTCATCTCCAGCAAGGCCGGCTGGCAGATGTGGCCCGGCCCGTATGGCGGTCCCAGCGGCGCGCGCAAGCACTTGATCGCCAGTTGCGAACAGAGCCTCAAGCGCATGGGCCTGGATTACGTGGACATCTTCTATTCGCACCGGGTCGATGCCGACACCCCGCTGGAAGAGACCATGGGCGCGCTGGCCCACCTGCATCGCCAGGGCAAGGCGCTGTATGTGGGCATTTCTTCCTATTCACCCGAACTGACCCGCAAGGCCGCCGCCATCCTCAAGAGCGAGGGGGTGCCGCTGCTGATCCACCAGCCCAACTATTCCATGCTCAACCGCAGTATCGAACAGGGGCTGTTGCCGGCGCTGGAAGAGCTGGGCGTGGGCTGCATCGGCTTCTCGCCGCTGGCACAGGGCCTGTTGACCTCCAAGTACCTGGCCGGCGTGCCGGAAGGCGCGCGCGTCACGCGTGCGCCCTCGCTGCCGCAGCGCATGCTGTCGGAAGACAACCTGGCGCGCATCCGTGCCTTGAACGAGATCGCCAGCCAGCGCGGCCAGACCCTGGCGCAGATGGCCATCGCCTGGGTGCTGCGCGATGTCCGCGTGACCTCGGCACTGATCGGTGCGCGCACCGTGGAGCAGCTGGATGATTCGCTGGATGCCGTGAAGAAGCTGGATTTCAGCGCCGATGAACTGGCCCGCATCGACACCCATGCCACCGATGGCGATGTCGATCTGTGGAAGGTGTCGTCGTCCATTACCTGAGCCCGGCCTGCAAGGGTGCGATCCAGGAAGCCTGTGCCGTCATCGCGGCACGGGCTTTTTTCATGAGCGCTCGCCGGGCTCGGCGTCTTCTGTGCGTTCCGGGCGCGACCACATCCAGGCCGCGCCCAGGGCCATGCCCAGCGTGGCCAGCACGATCACCCAGTGGCGCTTGACCGTAAAGAGCATGATCACCAGACACAGGCTCATCATCAGCGAGGCGCTGATCTTGGCGCGCCGCGCCACCACGCGGCCATGGCGCCAGTTGTGGATCATCGGGCCGAACAGGCGGTGCTGTTCCAGCCAGCGCTGCAGCCGCGGCGAACCACGGCCGGCGGCCCAGGCCGAGAGCAGCACGAACTCGGTGGTGGGGATGCCGGGGATGAAGAGGGCGATGATGCCGAGGCCCAGGCTGGCATAGGCCAGCAGCAGCCATAGCCAGCGCGTGCGCGGTGGCGCCAGCGAGCTGGCGTTGGGGGAGTGTTCTTCAGGAGCGGCGTCCTGCCGCGGATCCGGAGCCGGATGGTCCACGTTGCCTCAATCCAGCGCGAAATGGCGCCTGAGCAGCACGCCGAAACGTTCGAAGGCCGCCGTCGCGCCGGCCACCACGGCATCCTGCTCGGCCGTTGTCAGCTCGCTGGCATCGAGAAAGCCAACGAAGCGACGCCAGGCCAGCGCCCGGCCTTCCGGATAGGCCGCCAGGTGGCGTGCGCCGAAGTGTTCGGACAGGCCCAGCTTGTCCTGGACCTCCTTCAACAGGAAGGCCGCGCCCAGGGTCGATCCTTCCGACACGTAGAGCCAGCCCCAGGCTTGCGGCATCCTCACCGAGGCCGTGGCGATGGTCACCTCACCCGGAGCTGCCTGCAGGTCGGCCAGATCGGCCAGTGCCGCTGCTTCTCGACCACGTACCTGCAGATCGGGCAGGGCGGCCTGCAGTCCGGGGTCATCGAAGAGATGTTCGACGTCGCGCTGGAAATGATATTGCGCCGCCACAAAGCGGCTGTAGTGCAGGCGATCGGAAAAAGGCTGCGCCCTTTCCATGAGCGCGTGCATCTGCTGGTGCAGATCGGCGGTCTCGGACTTCAGGCGCACCGACAGTGGTGCGGGGTGGGGAGTGACTGGATTCATCGATGGTCAGGACTGGTCAGGCGCGGCACAGGGAGGAGTGGCTGGCGGACCCGGCCTGGCAGGGCGGAGAAGGCTGACGGCAACGCGCATTCTAACCCAAAGCGCCAGCGCGGCTGCGGGGCGACGGCCGGGGCGGGCGAGCAACGCTCAAGTAACGCGGGAAACTGCCGTTGACAAGCAACGCGCCGCAATTTATACCGATTGCATCGCACATGACCGGTCTCCGCTCTCGCCAATGGCGGCCGATCGATTGTCCTCAGGTAACAGATTGCCCGCGACCGAGCCGGTTGCTCGAAGGCGACACCCACAGGACCGCGACTGCAGACGCGCGCGGGTCCGGACTGGCAGCATGGTCCGGGCTTCTCTTGCATCTCTTCAATGCGACGAATGGGGGTCGACCAATGAAATTCAAGGATATCAAGATCAGCGTGCGCCTGGCCGCATGCTTTGCCATATTGATCGGCGTCATGTGCCTGATCACCGGCGTAGGCATGCAAAGCCTCAACAGCATCAGCAAGGCCTCCCGGATGGTGGTGGAGGACCGCTATGTGAAGATTTCGCTGGTGATGGAAATCCGCGAGAACGTCAACTCGGCTGCCCGCAACCTGCGTAATGCCTTGCTGGCGCGCAATCCCGAGGAAGCCACCCGCTACCTCGATCGCGGTGCGGCCAACTCCGCCAAGACCACCCAGGCGCTGGCCGATGTCGACAAGATGGTGAACACCGCGCGTGGCAAGGAATTGATGAAATCCATCAATGATGCACGCGCCGCCTACAACACCCCACGCGACAAGCTGCGTGAACTGATCCGCCAGCAGAAGAAGGAGGAGGCCACCGAGGTCCTCTTCACAGAAGTGATACCGGCGCAGGATCACTACTTCGAGGTGCTCAACGAATTCGCCGTCTTCCAGAAATCCCTGATGGATGAGAGTGTCATCGAGGGGCAGAACACCACCAACTCGGCCATCGCCCTGATGCTGGAACTCTCGGGCGTGGCCATCATCCTGTGCGTGATCGCCGCCTGGCTGGTGACCCGTTCCATCACGCGGCCCCTGAACGAGGCGGTCAACGTCGCCAGCGCCGTGGCCCAGGGCGACCTGACCGTGCAGATCGCCGATACCAGCAAGGATGAAACCGGGATGCTGTTGGCCTCGCTCAAGACCATGAACCAGAACCTGCATCGCATCGTCAGCGAGGTCCGCACCGGCACCGACACCATCAATACCGCTTCTTCCGAGATCGCCACCGGCAACCTGGACCTCTCCTCCCGCACCGAGGAACAGGCCGGTGCGCTGGAAGAGACCGCCTCGGCCATGGAAGAACTGACGTCCACCGTCAAGCAGAACGCCGACAATGCGCGCCAGGCCAACCAGTTGGCCGCGACAGCCTCGGAGGTCGCCGTGCAGGGCGGCAGCGTGGTCGGCCAGGTGGTGCAGACCATGGGCGAGATCAATGACGCATCCCGCAAGATCGTGGACATCATCAGCGTGATCGACGGCATCGCCTTCCAGACCAATATCCTGGCCTTGAATGCGGCGGTGGAAGCGGCCCGGGCCGGCGAGCAGGGACGCGGCTTTGCGGTGGTGGCCTCCGAAGTGCGTACCCTGGCCCAGCGCAGCGCCTCGGCGGCCAAGGAAATCAAGGCCCTCATCGATGATTCGGTGGCCCGCGTGGACAACGGCAGCCGGTTGGTGGAACAGGCTGGCAGTACCATGAGCGAGGTAGTGGCCAGTGTCAGGCGGGTGACCGATGTGGTGGCCGAGATTTCGGCGGCCAGCCATGAGCAGAGCGATGGTATCGAACAGATCAATCAGGCCATCGTGCAGATGGATGAAGTGACCCAGCAGAACGCCGCGCTGGTGGAGCAGGCCGCCGCCGCCGCGCAATCGCTGCAGGAGCAGTCGGTCCGCCTGAGCGAAACGGTGGGTGTCTTCAAGCTCAGCAGCAACGATGCCCCGCGCGCGCAAGCCGCACGCAAGCCGCTTGCGCCGCGGCCTGCGACGACCGCCCGCCCGGCGGCCAAAACAGGGCAGGCAGCAGCACCGGCTGCGACATCGCCCGCCGCGGCAACTGCGGCAACTGCGACACCTCCTGCCTTGCCGGCGGCCAGCACCAAGGCCATCAACAAGGCCAGTGCCAAGGCCGGCAGCAAGGCCGTGACTGCCGACGACGGGGATTGGGAACAGTTCTGAGAGGTATCGCTATGCCAACGGCTCCTGCGCCTGTGCGGCCAGGAGCCACGGCTCAGGTCCGCAACTCCACCACGCCCGGAAACGCGATCCGTACCACCAGCCCGTTGCCCCGCAACGGAGTCGCCAGTGTGACGCTGGCGCGGTGCATGGCCGCAATCTCGCGCACGATGGACAGCCCCAGGCCGGTACCGCCGGGATTGACGTGCTGGGTCGCGCCGGCACGGTAGAAGGGTTCGAACACGCGCTCACGCTCGGCCTCGGCAATGCCGGGGCCGTCGTCTTCCACTTCCAGCAGCGCACCGGTGGGCTGCCCCGCTGCACTGGCGGCCCGCACGCGCAGGATGACGTGACCGCCTGGCGGGGTGTAGCGGATCGCATTGTCCAGCAGGTTCACCATCAATTCATGCAACAGCAGGGCATTGGCCTGGATGCCGATGTCGCCCTCTTCCTCGAAGGCCAGGGCGATGTCACGCAGCACCGCCTGCTGTGACAGTTCCAGCGCCACCTGGCGCGCCGCATCGGTGAGCGAGACGCGCATGGTGCCGCCTTCGGCCGCGCCATGTTCGGCACGCGCCAGGGTCAGCAGGCGATTGGCCAGATGCACGGCCGAGTCGGTGGTGCGCGCCATGCCCTCGACCAGATCGCGCAGTTCGCCGGCATCGAGGCGCTCACGACGCAGTTCGCGCAGGGTCAGTTCGGATTGCGTCTTCAAGACCGTCAAGGGCGTGCGCAACTGGTGCGAGGCATCGGCGATGAAGCGCCGTTGTGCGCTGATGAGCGCCTGCAGCCGGCCCATGTAGCCATTCATGGCCTGTACCAGCGGACGCATTTCCTTGTGCACCAGCGCCGGATCGAAGCCGGACAGGTCGGTTGGCGCGCGTGACTCCACCTCCCCCTTCAACTGCATCACCGGCCGCAGCACGAAACGCACCGCGAACCACACCAGCAGCGCGGCCACCGATACCAGCGTGCCTTGCCGCCAGAGCGTGTCGAACAGGATCTTGCGCGTCATGCCGTTGCGTCCCTCCATGGTCTCGCCGACCTGGATCAGGGCGATGCCGCGCATGCTGTCGTCATACACCGGCTGCAGCAGGGCGGCGATGCGGATCGGTTGCTCGTGGTAGTCCGCCTGGTAGAACCGCACCAGGGCCGGATAGACTTCCGAGCGCTTGACATTGGCCGGCACCGGCGGCAGGTCGTCGTAGCCCGACACCAGCTCACCCTTCAAGCCGGTGACCTTGTAATAGATGCGGCCCAGGTTGTCGGTCTCGAAACTGTCCAGCGCCACATAGGGCACATCGGCCGTGACGTGACCATCGACGATGGAAACCCGCTCGGCCAGTGCCCGGGTCGAGGCCAGCAGTGAACGGTCGTAGGCCAGGTCGGCCACTTCCAGCGCGTTGTAGTAGACCGAGACCGCATCCACCGCCACCAGCAGCGTCAACGGGATCAGCAACCAGCGCACCAGCTGGCTGCGCAGGTTGCCCAGGCGCCGGATCGCGGTTGCCATCACACTGCCTGCAACAGATAGCCCAGGCCGCGCAGGGTGGTGATGCCGACCTTGCCGGCGCCATCGCGTTCGAGCTTCTTGCGCAGGCGGTGGATATAGATCTCGATGGCATCC
This sequence comes from Herbaspirillum sp. C7C2, assembly GCF_022627865.1. Classification (NCBI taxonomy): domain Bacteria; kingdom Pseudomonadati; phylum Pseudomonadota; class Betaproteobacteria; order Burkholderiales; family Oxalobacteraceae; genus Herbaspirillum; species Herbaspirillum sp. C7C2. Next base: position 39,689 of record NZ_JABXGI010000020.1, on the reverse strand, counting down.
ACGCTGGCATTGTCGTCCAGCGAAAACACCTGCTGGAACAGTTTTTCCTTGGGGACGGTATGCCCATGGCGCACGATCAGCGCTTCCAGCACGGCATGCTCACGGGGCGTGAGCGCCAGCAGTTCGCCGCCATAGGTAAAGGTGCGCGAGACCGTGTCGAAGCTGAGCGCGCCACAGGTGACGGTGACTGCTTCATGGCTCTGCGAGCGGCGCAGCAGGGCCTTCACGCGGGCTTCCAGTTCTTCCAGTTCGAAGGGTTTGGCCAGGTAGTCGTCGGCGCCCATGTTGAGGCCGCTGACGCGGTCAGCCAGGCCGCCGCGTGCGGTCAGGATCAGCACCGGGGTGCGACTGCCACGGGCGCGCATGCGCTTCAGGACTTCCAGTCCGTCCATGCGCGGCAGGGTCAGGTCCAGGATCACCAGCGCATAGTCCTGCGTCAACAGCAGGCTGTCGGCATCGGCGCCGTTATGGGCGCATTCCACGGTCAGGTGGGCGTCGCGCATGGCCTTGGCCAGCCAGCGGGAAAGTTCGATATGGTCTTCGACCAGCAGGATGCGCATGATGCTGCCTTTTTATTGATGTAGGTCCGGTGCGGCTTGTCTCCAGCGCGGATGCTAACAGAAGGCCGTCGCCCTTTGAAATGGCCGGCGCAGCAATTGCGGAAAACGCGTAGCCGCCATTGTGGAGAGAAAGCCGCATTGCAGGCTTTACTGAAAGCCGGCTGAAAGGCTTTTCTTGTACGATGCGCCCATATCAAAAAAGATCATGCAGGAGACACATCATGACCGCCCTGTCCGTCGGCCCTGCCGACACCGCCCGTCCCGTATTGCATCCCCTGTGCCGCTGACGCCATGAAGGCGAACCGCTGGCACCGCTTTGTGGCCGCTTGCCTGCTGGCATGCGCGGCGCCGTGCGCCCTGGCGGTGGAATGCATCGTGCCGGCCAAGCCTGGCGGTGGCATGGATGCCTCGTGCAAGCTGTTGCGGCGGGTGATGCAGGAACAGGACGGTCGCGACGCCCAGGGCAACGTGAAGGTCGCCTACCTGCCCGGTGGCATCGGGGCCGTGGCCTGGGGTTCGGTGGTGTCGCACCGCCGCGGTGGTCCGGATTCGCTGGTGGCGTTTTCAGGCGGTTCCCTGCTGGGACTGGCGCAAGGCAAGTACGGTCGCGCCGATGCCGGCGATGTACGCTGGGTGGCCGGGGTCGGGATCGACCACGGCATGATCGCAGTCCGTAGCGATGCGCCCTGGCGCAGCCTGAAGCAGTTGCTGGAGGCCATCCGCAAGGATCCCTCGGCCACCACCATCGGCCTGTCCGGCACGGCCGGCAGCCAGGACTGGCTGAAGGTGGCCATGCTGGTCCAGCGTGCCGGCATGGCACCGCGCCAGTTCCATTTCGTGGCGCTGGAAGGCGGTGGCGACTCGTTCGCGGCCCTGCAGGCCGGCCACGTGCAGGTGATTTCCGGCGATGCCTCGGAGGCCGCCCATTTCATCGCCGAAGGCAAGGTGCGCATCCTGGCGGTACTGTCCGAGCAGCGCCTGCCGGGGCCGCTGCAGGAGGTGCCGACCGCACGCGAGCAGGGTTATGACGTGGTGTGGCCCATCATCCGCGGCTTCTACATGAGCCCGTATGCCAGCGAGGACGATTACCAGCGCTGGGTGCGCTATTTCGACAAGGCGATGGCCGATCCTGCATTCGATCGCCAGCGCAGTATCGGCGGCTTGCAGCCCTTTGCCATGACCGGCAAGCCGCTTTCGGATTACATCGCGCAGACCGTGGCGCGATATCGCAAGCTGTCCCAGGAGTTAGGCCTGGTGCGTTGACAGTGCGGGTGGGCAGGCGCCGTCAGGCGCTCTCTGCTGACTTGCCGGCGCGGGCCATTTTCATCATCAAGGAGAATCCATGTTGCACAAACGTCGCCTGAGCATCGCGCTCGGCCTGGCCCTCGCTTTGCCCGTCGCCTTGAGTGGAGTCGCTCATGCCGATACCCCTGCCGGCTATCCGGCCGACTACGCCAAGATCATCGAAGGCGCCAGGAAGGAAGGCAAGGTCGTGATCTACAGCACCACCGATTCCAAGGCCGCCGAATCGCTGATCAAGGATTTCAGTGCGCTCTATCCGGCCGTCAAGGTCGAGTACAACGACATGAATTCCACCGAAGCCTACAACCGCTTCATCTCCGAGGCGGCCGCCGGTGGCGCCACCGCCGACGTGATGTGGTCGTCCTCGATGGACCTGCAGGTCAAGCTGGCCGCCGAAGGCTATGCGCTGCCCTACAAGTCGCCGGAAGCGGCTGCCGTTCCCGCCTGGGCCAACTGGAAGGACACCGCCTACGGCACCACCTTCGAGCCGGCGGCCATTGTCTATAACAAGCGCCTGGTGACCGAAGCCGAAGTGCCGACCACCCATGCCGACTTCACCAAGCTGCTGACCACCAAGCAAGACAAGTTCAAGAACAAGGTCACCACCTACGACATCGAGAAGTCCGGTGTCGGCTTTAGCCTGATGACCTACGACCTCAAGCACAATCCGCAGTTCTGGGACTTCGCCCGCGCCATGGGCGGCGTGGCGGCACGCGTGCAATCCTCCACCGGTACCATGCTGGAGCGCATCTCTTCCGGTGAAAACCTGATCGGCTACAACATCCTCGGTCCCTACGCCCTGGTGCGCGCCAAGAAGGACCCATCCATCGGCGTGGCCTTCACCAAGGACTACAACCTGGTGCTCTCGCGGGTGATCTTCGTCAACAAGGCCGGCAAGAACGTCAATGCCGCCAAGCTGTGGGTGGACTACATCCTCTCCAAGCGCGGCCAGACCATCATCGCCAATGACGCGCAGCTGTTCGCCATCCGTGGCGACGTGACCGGCGCTACCACCTCGGCCGAGCTGACCCAGCAACTGGGCGCGGCCCTGAAGCCCATGCCGGTCTCCACCGAACTGCTGGAATACCTGGACCAGAAGAAGCGCCTGGACTTCCTGAAGCAGTGGAAGGAAGCCACCAAGAAGTAAGCCCCTGCCCCGTCCGGTCCGGGGAGGTCCGGGCGGGGTCGTCCAAGCAGCCAGGTTCCATCCGTCTGAATCATTGCTCTCCCGGAGCGCCTCTGTGCGGCTCCGTGGGAGCGGTATTGCCGTCGCTTTGCCAGTTCTGATCCTTTTGTCCCGATTTGCCTATTCATGAGGCGCACCATGCAAACCTCCACAACGCTAGCGCGCAGCGAGCAAGCCCTGCCAGTCCGCCGCTTCCGGCTGAACTGGCCACGCGGCCTGGTCGTGCTGCTGGCAGCCCTGGCCATCTTCGTGCCGCTGCTGCTGATCTTCTACCAGAGCTTCCTGTCGGCGCCATTCTTCGCGCCGGTGAAGACGCTGACCCTGGATTCCTACCGGTTCATCTTCGACGATCCGGACTTCCGTCAGGCCTTCATCAATGGCTTCACCCTGGCCGCCGGCCTGACGTTGATCGCCGTGCCGCTGGGCGGCATGCTGGCCTTCCTGATGGTGCGGACCGACCTGCCCGGTCGCAGCCTGATCGCCCCGGCGCTGATGGTGCCGATCTTCGTTTCGCCCATGGTGATCGGCTTCGGCTACGTGGTCTCGATGGGACCGGTGGGCTTCTATACCGTGTGGATGAAAAACCTGCTGTCGGTATTCGGCTTCGAGGGCGACCCCTGGAACATCTATTCCTTCACCAGCATTGTCATCATCGCCGGCCTGACCCACGTACCGCACGTCTACCTGTACGCTTCGTCGGCACTCAAGAGCCTGGGCTCGGACGTGGAGGAGGCCGCCCGCGTGGCCGGCGCCTCGCCGCTGCAGGTGGCCTTGAACGTGTCGCTGCCGATGATCACGCCGGCCCTGGCCTATTCGGGCGTGCTGGTGTTCTTCCTCGGTTTCGAAGTGTTCGGCCTGGTGCTGGTGCTGGGCGATCCGGAAGGTCACCTGGTCCTGCCGACCTATCTCTACAAGCTCACCAACAAGCTGGGGACGCCGTCCTATCATCTGATGGCGGCAGTGGCCGTGTGCCTGGTGGCGGTGACCATGCCGCTGGTGATGATGCAGCGCTGGCTGCTGCGTTCGGCCAACAAGTATGTCGCCATCAAGGGCAAGGGCGCGCGCCAGAAGGCTCTGCCGCTGGGCAAATGGCGCTGGGTGGCGTTCGCGCTGATCGCCGGCTGGCTGCTCTTCACCGTGGTGATCCCGCTGTCGGGTATTGCCCTGCGTACCTTCGTCTCGCACTGGGGTGACGGCGTGAACCTGCTGGAAGTGCTGACCCTGGACAACCTCCTGAACGTCTGGGACCAGCCCTCGCTGGTGCGCGGCATCATCAACACGGTGCTCATCGGTGTCATCGGTGGCGCCCTGGCGGTGGCCTGCTATACCGCCATCGCCCTGGCCATGCACCGCAAGCAGGATGGCATCACCCGCTTCCTCGACTACAGCGTGCTGGTGCCGCGTGCGGTGCCGGGCCTGCTGGCCGGCCTGTCCTTCCTGTGGGTGTTCCTGTTCGTACCGTCGCTGCTGGATTCGGCCCTGAAGGGCATCGATAACCCCATCGCCCTGTGGCTGGTGGACAGCTTCATCCCGGCGCTGCGTGGCCTGCGTTCGACCATCTTCTCGGTCTGGCTGGCGTATTCGGTGGTGTGGATGGCCTACGGCCTGCGCCTGATCAATACCGCCCTGCTGCAGGTCGGGCCGGAACTGGAAGAGGCGGCCCGCGCCGTCGGCGCCTCACGCTCCCGTGTCACGCGTGACGTCACCATCCCGCTGGTGCGCTATGGGCTGATCGGCGCCTGGCTGATGGTGTTCCTGATCTTCGAGCGCGAATACTCGACCGGCGTCTACCTGCTCTCGCCGGGCACCGAGGTGATCGGCTCCATGATCGTCTCCATGTGGGCGGCCGGCGCGGTGGAACTGGTGGCGGCACTGTCCTTCATCAACATCACGCTGGTGGCCGTGGGCCTGGGCATTGCGCTGCGCTTTGGCGTCAAGCTGCACGACTGACTCCGACAACCGAATCTATCCATTGCATGCGTCGGGCGCCCGGCTGCCCGACGCCCCTTAAGCAAGCGTCTCCAAAGGAATCATCATGAGCGAACTTTCCGTCAACGACCTGCACCTGGACTACGGTAGCGGCGCCCACGCCAACCCCATTCTCAAGGGCGTCTCCATGGAACTGCAGCGCGGTGAAGTGGTGGCCCTGCTGGGCCCCTCCGGCAGCGGCAAGACCACCCTGCTGCGCGCCGTGGCCGGGCTGGAATCGCCCAAGGCCGGCAGCATCGACATCGGCACCCGCCGCGTCTTCGATGGCAGCCGCAACTTCGAGATGCCGGCCGAAGAGCGCAACCTGGGCCTGGTGTTCCAGTCCTATGCGCTGTGGCCGCACAAGACCGTGGCCGACAACGTGGCCTATGGCCTGAAGTTGCGCAAGACACCCTCGGCCGAGATCGCCACCCGCGTCAAGGCGGTGCTCTCGCAACTGGGCCTGGGCCACCTGGGTGAGCGCTATCCGCACCAGCTCTCCGGCGGCCAGCAGCAGCGCGTGGCCATTGCCCGTGCCCTGGTCTACAACCCGCAGGTGATCCTGCTGGACGAACCGCTCTCCAATCTCGACGCCAAGCTGCGCGAGGAAGCCCGCGCCTTCCTGCGCGAACTGATCGTGCGCCTGGGCCTGTCGGCCCTGATGGTGACCCACGACCAGGGTGAGGCCATGGCGATCTCCGACCGCATCCTGCTGCTCAACAATGGCCGCATCGAACAGCAGGGTACGCCGCAGAGCATGTACCAGACCCCAGATACCCTGTTCACCGCCGAGTTCATGGGCAGCAACAACAAGCTGGCCGCCGAGGTAGTCAGCCGGGATGGCGAGCGTGTGACCCTCAAGCTCGATGGCGGCACCGCTGTTGCCACCCTGCGCGGCCGCAACGATGCCCAGCCGGGCCAGCAGCTGACCGGCATCATCCGCGTCGAACAGGTGCGCGTCTCCGGCGAGCAGACCGGCAATGCCATCCGCCTGCCGCTGTCAACCTGCATGTACCTGGGCGACCGCTGGGAATGCCTGTTCAAGGTCGAGGGCGGCCCGGCCGGCGCGGTCGGCCTGCGTGCCTACGCGCCGCAGCGTCTGGAGCAGGGCGAGTACTGGCTGTCGCTGCCGGAACAGGCGCTGTGGGCGTTCTGACGCGCTGACGTTGCTGCAGCTCGCCCAGGCTATCAACGGTTCATCCCATCGATGAAGCAAGGGAGCGGACGGCTACCCGCCGTTCTTCCCGCTCGTCCGGCCGGCTCGTCGGCGCGGCAGGGCGCAATACCAGAAGACGTCGCACGGCGCGCCCGTGCCGACGCAAACCATCCAAGCTTTCAACCAAGGAGACCTCAGTGCAAAGGAATCACCTCGCCGCCAGCATGCTGGCAGCATTCGCCACCCTCGCCACCATGGCCACGACCGGCGCCCAGGCGCAGTCGTCGGTCACCGTCTACGGCCTGATCGATTCGGGCGTGGAATTCGTCAACCACGCCAATGCGGCCGGCAACAATGTCGTGCGCCTGAGCTCGGGCATGATGAACACCTCCCGCATCGGCTTCCGTGGCACGGAAGACCTGGGCGGTGGCCTCAAGGCCGTGTTCCAGCTGGAAAACGGCTTCAAGCTCGACACCGGCAGCTTCGACGGCGACACCAACCAGCTCTTCAACCGCCAGTCCACCGTCGGCCTGGAAGGCGGTTTCGGTCGCGTGGTCATGGGTCGTTCCTTCTCGACCACCTATGACTTCATCCTGCCCTTCGATCCCATGGGCTATTCGGCCAACTATTCGTGGGTGACCTCGGCCGGCGCCACCGGTAGCCGCAAGGATGGCATGCCGACCGGCGTGTCCAACCTGGTCAAGTACCAGGGTGAATTTTCCGGCGTGAAGGTCGGTGCCATGTATGGCTTCGGCGAAGTGGCTGGCGACACCAGCAACGGCGCCAAGTATGGCGTCGGCCTGGGCTGGGGTTCGGGTCCGTTCAGCGTGGCCGCGACCTACGACCGCGTCAACAGCACCACCGCCACCAGCGCCGCCTACGACCGCGCGACCAGCGCCCACCTGGCCGCCGGTTACCAGTTGTCGGATGCCTGGAAGTTCAACCTGGGCTACCGCTACTACAAGAAGAGCCTGGCCACCGGCGCCACCGACCTGCGCAGCGATTTCTTCTGGGGTGGCGTGACCTACAAGTTCACTCCGGCCATGAGCGTGATCGGTGCCATCTACTACCAGAACATCAAGAACGTAGCCAACGATGCCGATCCGATCATGTACTCGTTGCGTCTGAAGTATGCGATGTCCAAGCGCACCGACCTGTACCTGAGTACGGCCTATGCCAAGGCCAAGAACAACCAGCTGGTCGGCCTCTCGCGTGACGAGGCTGGCTTCGCCAACAGCCAGTTCGGCATGGCGCTGGGCATGCAGCACCGCTTCTGATGTACTGATGTATTGAAGCAAGGTCCGGGTGGCAAGGCACCCGGACTGGATAGTCTTGAGTCGTTCATTGCACGGCGCATCCCCGTCATCAGCGGGGTGCGCCGTTTTTTTATTACGGGATAGGGGTATTGCCGGCCTGGAGCTGCAGGCGGCCGAACAGATTTTCGTCGCAGATACCGGGATCGCAAGCGGCCATCGTGGCGGCCAGATGCGCGCCCACCAGGAGGACGAAGGCCGCGCATGTCGTGATCCTGGCCCAGGGAGTACGGACCTGTATATCGGGCTCCTCGGCCATCTGCATCAGCACCAGGGTGGCCGGATATTCCGCGCTCTTGACGCCCAGCAGGCCGGCGATGGTGGCCAGCGCAACCAGCGAAAACAGCGCCGAGAGCGTGTAGAAATGCATTCCCAGCAGCACTGCACCCGGTGCATCCTGACCTGGCAGACCTTCCAGCGTCAGTTGGCGCAGCGCGCTCACGCCGGTCAGCAGGGCGCCGATCACCGCCATGCCGTAGTGCGCGCTCTTCACGCCAAAGCGCAGGTTGCGCATGAACCCGATGCCGGTCAGGATGATGCCCGTGCGCTGCAGGAGGCAGAGCGGGCAGAGCGGTTCCTGCAGGGCCCACTGGAAGTAGAGCAGCAGGCCCAGGCAGCTGCTGATGGCCAGCAGGCAGACGCAGTTGAGGAAGACCCCGCCCGGCAGGATAGGGTCACGCGGAGTAAAGACGATGGAACGGTCCATGATCGCTATCCATCTCTAAAGTACGAAACCCGGGTTACCTTGTATGTGCTGGCTGAACCACCACAAGCTCACCCCCACGCTTGCCAACCATAGCTTATTGCTTAATGACCTCCACCCCAGTGCGATCACCACGACGGTCAGAAATGCCAGCAGGAAGGGGATGTACAAGAACATGAAAGCGCCTGGAGTTGGTTCGGACTCGTGTCCGATTTATTGTTTTGTATGGTTTGTACGGCATCGTAGCTGAAGGCCCGTAGGAATCTCGCTAAAATTCCTCGAATAAAATCGAGAAATCATTACTTTATTTGAGTTCATTTCACTTCCCATCAGGGCAAGAAGAGGAGATACAGATGCAAGAATCAACATCCGGCGCCGTCCGCGGCAAGCAGGGCGTGCGGCGTGTTGCCGTGGTGGGTACCGGGGTCATCGGCGCCAGCTGGGTGGCCTATTTCCTGGCACAGGGACTGGACGTCTCGGCGACCGACCCCATGCCTGGCGCCGAAGAGAAGCTGCGCCAGGCCGTTGCGCGCCATTGGCCCAGCCTGGAAGTGCTGGGGCTGGCGCCGGGCGCGTCGCTGGATCGGCTGCGTTTTTCGGCGCAGCTGGAAGAGGCGCTGGCCGATGCCGATTTCGTCCAGGAAAATGGCCCCGAGCGTGAAGACCTCAAGATCGACCTGTTCCGGCGCATGGATGCCGTGCTGCCGGCTGACGTGGTGCTAGCGTCCAGTTCTTCGGGCCTGTTGATGAGCAAGGTGCAGGCCGCCTGCCGCCATCCCGGCCGGGTGGTGCTGGGCCATCCCTTCAACCCGCCCCATCTGATCCCGCTGGTGGAAGTGATCGGCGGTGAACAGAGTTCGCCCGAGGCGGTGCAGGCCGCGCTGGACTTCTACACCGCCATCGGCAAGAAAGCCATCCACGTGCGCAAGGAGGTCAAGGGGCATATCGCCAACCGGCTCCAGGCCGCCTTGTGGCGTGAGGCTTTCCATCTGGTCGAGCAGGGCGTGGCCAGTACCGAGGACATCGACACCGCCATCGCCTACGGCCCCGGCTTGCGCTGGGCGCTGATGGGCCCCTATCTGAACCTGCACATGTCGGGCGGCGAGGGCGGCATCCAGCACATGCTGGACCACCTGGGCCCCCCCATCGAGAGCTGGTGGGCCGACCTCGGAACGCCTGCCATCACCGACGCACTCAAGGCCCGGATCCGTGCCGGCGTGGAAGAGCAGATGGCCGGCAAGACCTCTGCTGCGATCGCCGCCGAGCGCGATCAGTTGCTGGTGCAGCTGCTGGCGGCCAAGGGGCGGGCCAAGGTCATTCCCTGAGAGCCAAGGGCCGCGGAAAGCAGCATGGACGAGTATCGCCAACACCAAACTCCAGAGGTGGCATTGTGCATTTGATATGGCTGGAAGACTTCATCGAGCTGGCACGCACGCGCAGTTTTTCGCGGGCCGCCGAGAATCGCTTCGTTACCCATCCGGCCTTCGGTCGGCGCATCAAGGCGCTGGAGCAGTGGGTCGGCGCGGAGCTGGTGGTGCGCGCGCATCCGGTGTCACTGACCGCCGCGGGCAGGCTGTTCCTGGATGCGGCCACGCATTCGACCGACGTGCTCTACGCTGCCCGCGCCCAGTTGCAGGATGCCTCCAGCCCGGTGGAAAAAACCTTGCGTGTGGCCACCGGGCGCACCCTGGCGCGGACCTTTTTTCCGGACTGGTACGAGAGCATCAACCAGCGCTTCGGGCCGTTTCCGGTGTCGCTCAGTACCGGTGGTGCGCAGGAGGTGATCCTGCGACTGGGCACGGGGGATGCCGATCTGCTGGTGATCTATTCCAGTCCCACGACGCGCCTGCTGATCGACCCGATGCGCTACGAGTCCCTGACGCTGGCGCGCGAGATCCTGCTGCCGGTGGCCGCCGTCGATGCCAAGGGACGGGCGCGCTTCAAGCTGCCGGCAGCCGGTACGGGCGGTGCAGCCGCGCTGGCGCCGATTCCATGGCTGGGCTTCTCGCAGTCGCTGACCTTGCGCGGGGTGCTGGCCAAGCATCTGGCGGGCCTGTCGAGAAAGATTGCCTTGCGCATGGTGTATGAAGCCGACTCCTACGAATCCATCCACGAGATGGCGCGTCGCGGTGCAGGCGTGGCCTGGCTGCCCCAGCGGCTGGTACAGGAAGACCTCAGCGAGCGCCGCCTGAAGATCATCGGCGAACCCGAGATGCGCGTGAACTTCGACATTTCGCTCTATCGCATGCGGGGCAACGACAATGCGCTGGTCAATGCCATCTGGGAGGGCGTCTCCGCGGACGCCATCGAGCAGGCCTGATAGGCGCCGGCCCGTCCCAGACCCTTCCTGCCGCAAAAAGCACAGGCTTGTGCCGAAACGGCAATCGCCAGAAAAAGCGGCTCCCTATACTCCCTCGACGTTCTCGGCATGCCTTCCGATGCGTCTGGAAAGTGCGCGCACTTTTCCGGACAGATCAAGCGTGCGAGCCAAATAGAACAGGCGGCGCAGCCAGGATTGCTAACGCAGCAGCGATGCGCCGCCCACAGAGAAGAGGGAGCCATCGCATGTCAGCTGAACTAGAGCCATCCGCCGCAAGTGTCGCCAACGCCAGCAGCGCCACCAGCGCCTCCGCCCAGCACGCAGCCCGCCGCAAGAACCCCTGGAAGGAAATCTGTGCCGCCAGTATCGGTAACGCCCTGGAGTTCTACGATCTGCTGATCTACGGCTACTTTGCCGTGGTGATTGGCAAGCTGTTCTTCCCGGCGCAGGACGATACGACCTCCTTGCTTCTCAGTGTGGGTACCTTCGGGATTTCCTTCGTCATCCGTCCGCTCGGTGCCATCGTGCTGGGGTCCTACGCCGACCGTGCCGGTCGCAAGGCCTCACTCACGGCATCGATCCTGATCATGATGGTGGGCACGGCGATGATCGCCTTCGCGCCGACCTATGCACAGATCGGCATCGCTTCTCCGTTGATCATCATCGTCGCGCGCCTGCTGCAGGGTTTCTCCACCGGCGGAGAATTCGGTGCGGCGACGGCCTTCATGGTCGAGCATGCCGACGCCAAACGACGCGGCTTCTTCGCCAGCTGGCAGTTGTCTACGCAAGGCCTGGCCACGGTACTGGCCGCCGGTGTCAGTGCGCTGCTCAGCTATCTGCTCACCGAGACGCAACTCAATGAATGGGGCTGGCGCGTCGCCTTCTGCTTCGGTCTGCTGGTGGGTCCCGTGGGTCTCTATATCCGCAGCCAGATCGATGAAACACCGGAATTCAAGAAGGTCGCGGCAGCAGCGACCCAATCCGAAAAATCACCGCTGGTACTGGTGCTGGTACGTGATCGCGCCAAGCTGCTGCTGGCCATTGGCGTGGTCGCCGGTGCCACTGCGTTCAACTACGTGCACAAGCTCTACATGCCGACCTATGCGTTGAAGCAACTGCACATTCCTGCGACCTCATCCTTCATCGGTGCCCTCATCACCGGACTGGTACTGATGCTGACGGCACCCGTATTCGGCACCCTGTCGGACCGCTATGGGCGCTTCCGCGTGCTGACCATCGCCATGGCGGCGATCGGGTTGAGTTCCTATCCCCTGTTCATGTTGCTCAACACCTGGCCGACCATGTCCACCCTGATTGCGGTACAGGGCATCGTCGGCGTACTGATCGCGGCCTGCCTGGGTCCGATCCCGGCCCTGCTGTCGGATATCTTCCCGACCCAGACCCGTGGCACGGGTCTTGCGTTGAGCTACAACTTTTCCGTGACCCTGTTCGGCGGCTTCTCCCCGCTCATCGTGACCTGGATGATCGCGGCCAGCACCAACAACATGGCACCGAGCTTCTACGTCATGGCGACCGCACTGATCAGCCTGACGGCCGTCATCGTGCTGGGCCGCCGAACGGGACGCGCCCGATAAATCAAGCTGGAGCCTGTTGAATGAAAACCCTGGAACAAGTACGCGCCGCACTGAAGCACTATCCCGTCGAAGTGGCCTTTCCCGACATCGCCAAGTGGCAGCACGGCAACACCGGTGTCGACTACTTGCACAGCATCGACAGCGGCGTGGCCGGCCCGCACGTGATGATCCTGGCGCTGATGCATGGCAATGAGGTCAGCGGCGCGATCACCGTCGACCGCTTGCTGCAAGCCGGCCTGAAGCCGGTAAAGGGACGTATCACATTGGGCTTTGCCAACGTAGATGCCTATCGCCGCTTCGACGCCCGCGACCCGGATGCGACGCGCTATGTGGATGAAGACATGAACCGGGTCTGGTCGCCAGCGCGCCTGGATGGCGCCGACGACAGCCTGGAGCTGCGTCGCGCGCGCCAGCTGCGCCCCGTCATCGACACGGTCGACTACATGCTCGACCTGCATTCCATGCACGAAGAGGCGGTACCGCTGATTGTGAGTGGTCCCCTGGACAAGGGCATCCGCTTCGCCGCGGAGGTCGGAGCACCGGAACATGTGATCGTCGACGTCGGGCACCCGAATGGTGTGCGCATGCGCGACTACGGCGGCTTCGGCGATCCTGCCAGCGCGAAGAATGCGCTGTTGATCGAGACCGGCCAGCACTTCTCTGCGCGCAGCCGGGATGTGGCGATGGACTCGGCCTGCCGCTTCCTGATCGCGACCGGCGTGATGGAGAAGGCCGCTTTGATGGCCTTCATGTCAGCCGGCGAAACGGTAGCGCAGCGTGTCATCAAGGTGACCGAGCCGGTGGTGGCCACGTCCTATGACCTGGAATTTGCCGAAGACTATCGCGGCATGGAGATCATCGCCCAAGCCGGGACCGTCATCGCCCGCGAAGGTGAGCGGGAATTCGTCACGCCCTATGACAATTGCGTCATCGTCATGCCGTCCCTGCGCCAGCTCGGGCCCGGGGTCACCGTGGCGCGGCTGGGGCAGGTGGTCACGAGTTGACCGACATTCCACTTTGCTTGCAATTTGACAATTGCCGTTCGATATTCTTCTCGAACAAGACTGCTCTCGTCCGCTGGCCAGTCCTGTCGACTCCCATCGGGCCCTGGCACCGGGCTGATGTTCCTCTCAGGTCTGCTGCTCATCGCATTCCTGATGACCGTGTTCATCCGCATCAAGGAAAACAGAGGTGTCGTCGCGCCGGACTTGCGTACGGCCGGGCCGAAGTAGGCGCGACGGCGAGACCAGCTCAGAGTCCCAGTTCGGACAGGCCGGGGTGATCGTCGGGGCGACGTCCGAGCGGCCAGCGGAACAGCCTTTCGCTTTCAGTGATGGGGCGGTCGTTGATGCAGGCGTAACGGTTCTGCATCAGCCCGTCTTCATTGAATTCCCAGTTCTCGTTGCCGTAGGAGCGGAACCAGTTGCCGGAATCGTCGCGCCATTCATAGGCATAGCGCACGCCAATGCGGTTTCCGTTGAATGCCCACAGTTCCTTGATCAGGCGATATTCCAACTCCTTGGCCCACTTGCGCTCGAGGAAGGCACGTGCTTCGTCCCGGCCGTTGGCGAACTCGGCGCGATTACGCCAGCGCGTATCCAGGCTGTAGGCAAGCGAGACTTTTGCTGCATCGCGGGTGTTCCACCCATCTTCGGCCAGGCGCACCTTCTGGATGGCGGACTCGTGGGTGAACGGCGGAAGGGGCGGGCGAATTTCAGTATTGGATGACATGATATGACCTCAATGGTGAAGTGAATGTTTAGGTGAAACGGACCCCGCCTGCTGCTGCAGGGTGGATAAAAGCAGAGCGGCCGCTCTACCAGCGCTATCGGCGGCGCCTGTATCGCCAGTGACCATGGCCACTGCAGTTGCGCCGTCGATAAGAATCAGAAAATAGTTCGCGATTTCGTCCGGATTGTTCAGGCCTGACGCATTGGTCAGCTCACGGAGATAGGAGAGCAAGCGTTGTTTGTGCAGCGCCGCTACCGCACCAATCTCGGGATTGACCCCGCCAAGCTCACCGGCGGCATTGATAAATGCGCAGCCGTGGAAATCCTCGGTTTCAAACCATTGGCGCAGCGCAGGAAAGATCGCCGCAAGTCGCTCAAGCGGAGCACTGGTTTGCGAAGTCGCATCGATAAACCACGCCATCCACCGCTGGTCTCTCGCCAGCAGCGCGGCCGCGACCAAGGCTTCCTTGTTTGAGTAGAGCTGGTAGATACTGCGCCGCGCTACACCGGACGCCTTCACGATGGCATCCATCCCGGTGGCGTGAATGCCCCCTGAATAGATGAGTTTCTCGGTCGCGGCCAGTAGCCGGGCGGTGAGAGGGGAGTCGTCAGTAGTATCCATGTGAACCAGATGAGAATGATCGTTCTATGTATAGTAGAACGATCATTCTCAGTGGTCAACAACTTTCGTTGCGATGGGGAGAAAGAAACAACGGGCGTTGTGGTTGTTGATCAATTGCGAATGCGCAATGGATCGCTGTCCGGGCAGAGGGGAGGAATACCCGGCGCCCGAGAAAAACCGGCAGAAGCTGCCTGAACGCCCGACGCAGAGGTCAATGACGTATATAGGCGCCCAGACCCTTTACCAGGGCGGCAAATGTCACAGCGCAGCGCGGACTTGCTCGCAGGTCCTCATGCATGGCGACCCATGTTTCCATCTTGAGCGAGAATTGCCTGGGCAGCAGACGCACCAGTGCGTCGTCCCTCGCCGCCAATGCCACCTGGCAGATACCGATGCCGAAGCCGGCGCGGATGGCGGCCAGTTGTGCGAGGTCGCTATCGGTGCGGAACGCCAGGATGGCACGCGAAAGCCAGGGGAGCTCTTTCAATACCTTGCGCACATAGGCGCTTTCCTGGTCGAAGCCGATGAGCGCATGCTCGGCCAGCGCGTCGAGCGAGCGCGGTGTGCCGTGGGCCGCAAGATAGCGCTGGTGGGCATGTAGCCCCACTTCGATGCTGCCCAGCCGCCTGGCGATCAGCGCATCCTGCGACGGCTTGAACATGCGCACGGCGATATCGGCCTCTCGGTTCAGCAAGTCATCGGGCTTGTTTGACATGACCAGTTCGACGCGCAACTCCGGATGCTCCCGTTTGAGTTCGGTCAGGATGGGCGGCAGCACTTCCACGCTGATGACTTCGCTGGCGGTCAGCCTGACGGTCCCGCGCACTTCCTTGCCCTGGCTGCTGGCGACCCGGCGCAATGCAGCGGAGGTGGCGGCAATCCCGGCTGCATAGGGTTTCAGTTCCAGTGCTGCGTCAGTGGGCGAAAAGCCGTCGAAGGAGCGAACGAAGAGTTTCAATCCCAGCGTCGATTCCAGCTGGTCGATATGGCGGCCCACGGTCGGTTGCGTCAGACCCATCTCGCGTCCGGCCGCTGACAGCGAGCCCGTCTCCAAGACCTTGAGGAAGGTTCGGTACCACTCCCAATTCGGTTCGATGTCGGCCATGGTATTCATTTATGTATAGATGCTAGGCTAATTTATGCAATTTTCACTGATGCGTCAATTTTGCATACTGGAGCTTCTTCCATCACACGCTACCCAAGGAGAAGTCCATGTCCAAGATTGCCCTGTTCGGTGCTGCCGGCGCCATCGGTCGCAGCATCGCTGCCGCCATCAGCGCGCAAGGCCAGCATTACCGCGTTGTCGGCCGTAGCGAAGCGAGTTTGCGCAAGACCTTCGGGTCAGATCCGCTTGCCGAAATCGTCACCTGGTACCCCGATTCACCGGCATCGGTGGAATCGGCCGCGCATGGCGTCGATACGCTGATCTACCTGGTCGGCGTCAACTACACGCAGTTCGAGCTGCATCCAGAACTGATGCGCAAGACCCTGGCCGGCGCCATCCGCGCCGGTGTCAAGCGCATTCTCCTGATCGGCACGGTGTACCCGTATGGTGTTCCGCAGACCACACCGGTGCGTGAAGATCATCCACGCCAGCCGCATACCTTCAAGGGGCGCATGCGCAAGGCGCAGGAAGATCTGCTGATGCAGGCGCACGCCGAAGGGCGCATCCAGGCGGCGGTACTGCGCCTGCCGGACTTCTACGGTCCTGGCGTCGAAGCCAGCCTCTTGCACGGTGCGATCAAGGCAGCGGCGCAAGGCGGCAGGGCGGACATGATCGGCCCGCTGGATCGGCCGCACGAGTTTGTGTTCGTGCCGGACGTCGGTCCGGTCGTGGCCAGGCTGGTCAACACGCCTGCGGCCTTCGGCAGGATCTGGCACCTGGCGGGGGCGGGCGTGACGACGCAAAAAGCGCTGGTGGCGGAAATGGAGCGCCAGACCGGGCGTAAATTGAAGATCCGGGTGGCGGGCAAGACCCTGCTGCGGCTCATCGGAATGTTCAATCCCTTGATGCGCGAACTGGTGGAGATGCACTATCTGCAGACGCAGCCGCTGATCATGGACGATTCGGCGCTGCAGCAGTTGATCGGGCCGATAGAAAAGACTTCCTATGCGGAGGGTATCCGGCTGGCGCTGAAGGGCTAGCGCCGGTTCACATTCAATCACTCGTCGATTGAATGTAAACAGGCCCTGGATTTCTTGCGGTATCAACGCCGTAGCGCTCGGCGGTCCTACCGCTTCAGGCAGCCATCCGGTACGCCAGTAGATCCACCGGGAAACGCCCGCGTCGCCGGACCGGGTGTCCACCCTCACCGAAACACGCTCCTCCCCCCACCCTTTGCGCAGCACACTGGGCACACAGCACTGGCCACCAGGCCGACTGCCAGCCGCGTTCCCACCATCCTCTTCCCTCAGGCCAGCCCTTCGCCTTCGCCCATTCATTGTGCGCAGCGCCAAATTTCAGGGATTCGCCTCGCTCCCAAAGATAGCTAATGGTGCATTTAACGCCTATTGCATCGCATATAGACAGGCACATTTGTTGCTATATCATTTTATGGCACATTAAAACATTAGTTATTACATAGGAATAGTTATGGAAAAATACATCAGGACTTCACGGGACGGCAATGTCGCCATCATCACGCTGAACCGGCCCGAGAAACTCAATGCATGGCACACCGCCATGCGCAACGAGATCATCGCCGCACTTGCCGCTTTCAATACAGATACGGCGATCGGCGCCATCGTCATGACCGGTGCCGGTGACCGGGCCTTCTGCGCGGGTCAGGATCTGGAAGAAGCCCATGGTTTCGACCAGGCGCGCGCCGATGAATGGATGACCGAGTGGGAAAACTACTACCGCACCATCCGTACCCTGCAAAAGCCATTGATCATCGCGCTCAACGGAACGGCAGCCGGCTCGGCCTTCCAGGTGGCGCTGTTGGCTGATATCCGCGTCGGCCACGCCGGCTCACGGATGGGGCAACCCGAGATCAATTCGGGTATCCCCAGCGTCACCGGTCCCTGGATCATGAAACAGATGCTGGGTATTTCCCGCACGATCGAACTGACGCTGACCGGTCGCATGATGGAAGCGGCTGAAGCGCACGCCCTGGGCCTGATTCACCACCTGGTGGAGCCAGCAGAGGTGCTGCCCAAGGCGCTGGAAATCGCACGCGAACTGGCCGCCAAACCGTCGGTGGCAATGCGCCTGAACAAGCAGCGCTTCTGCGAAGTGTCCGAAGAAGGCTTCGTCAAGACCATCGCGGCAGGACGTCGTATCCAGATGGAAGCCTACGCCACTGGAGAGCCGGCACGCATGATGGAAGAGTTCTTCAAGAAGCGAGGCCACAGCATCACAAAGTAAAACGCTACATCGTCGGTAACAGCAGCAGGGAATGCAGGTTTTGGATCAACTACTCTATTCAGGGAGCATGGTATGAAACAGCCCGTCAACAACAAGCGTCGTGGAGTGCTCAAGGCAGCAGGCGGCACGGCATTGGCAGTCGCAGTACCGATGGTCATCGCACAGAACAAGACACTGGTGGTGTCCGATCCGGGCGGCCCTTACACGACCGCGTATCGCAAGGCGTTCTACGATCCGTTCGAGAAGGAAACCGGTGTCAAGATCGTCAACGTAGCGCGCGAGTCCCAACCCGTGGCCCAGTTCACCGCGATGGTGAAGGCCAGGAACTTTGTCTGGGACGTCACAACGCTCACGCTGCAACAAGATATTCCCATCCTTGAAGAAGGTGGACTGCTGGAACCGCTGGGCCTGGTGCCGACTGACTTCAAGAACATGCTGGCCGGTACTGTCACCCCCAATTTCCTGGGGGTGGATGTCTACGCTACCATCCTGGCCTACCGCACCGACAAGTACGCCAACAATGGCCCCAAGACCTGGGCCGATTTCTGGAACGTCGAGAAATTCCCCGGCCGCCGCTCGTTGCGCCGCAATGCCATCGATACCCTGGAACAAGCCCTGATGGCTGACGGCGTCAGCCCCGACAAACTCTATCCGCTGGATCTGGATCGCGCCTTCAAGAGCCTGGACCGTATCAAGAAACACGTCGCGGTATGGTGGACCAGCGGTGCGCAATCGATGCAGCTGATCCAATCCGGCGAGGTCGACATGATCTCGATCTGGAATGCGCGCGCTCAAACGGCCATCGAAGGCGGCGCACCGGTGGCCATCAACTGGAACCAGGGTCTGTATTCGGTAGAAGGTTGGGGGGTGCCGAAGGGTACGCCGAAGGCGGCCATCGCCAGGGACTTCGTCAAGTTCTGTGCCGACGCCAAGCTGCAAAGCGCATTCACCGATACCTTGGCCTATGGTCCGACGGCGCTGGAGGCGTACAAGGACATCCCGCCCAAGCGCGCGGCGATCCTGCCGACCTCACCGGAAAACATCGGTCAGATGCGCCCGCCAAACGGCCCCTGGTGGCACAAGAACCGTCTCGCCGTGTCGGATCGTTTCAACGCCTGGCTGCTCAGCTAGGACCGCACTGCCGCACTGACGTAAAGCCGCGCCGCAGCGCCAACACCAACACCAACACCAACACCACATGGCGTCATGCGGCGCAGCCAGACCTGTTCCCCTCGCACCGTCGTCCGCGCGCTTGTCAACTGCGCCGCGCGGGTGCATGAACTGAATGACACATCATGACTGCACGATTGCAAACACTGGGTATCTGCAAACACTACGACAGCGTCACCGCGCTTTCGCCGACCGACCTGACGGTGCAAGATGGCGAGTTTCTCACCTTGCTCGGACCCTCTGGCTCGGGCAAGACCACACTGCTTCAGATCATCGCTGGTCTGGTCGAGCCCAGCGCAGGCCAACTTATCATCAGCGGCAAGGAAGCCACCCACAAGCCGGCCGGTGAACGCGGCATTGGCATGGTGTTTCAGAGTTATGCCCTGTTTCCGCATTTGTCAGTGTGGGAGAACATCGCCTATCCGCTGCGCATGCGCAAGATGGACAAGGCCGCGATCACTGCCGCCGTCCAGGATGCGCTGGACATGGTGCAAATGGGTGCCTATGTACACCGCCTGCCACGCGAGCTGTCGGGCGGACAACAACAGCGCATCGCGCTGGCGCGCTGTTTCGTCTACAAACCTTCCGTGATCCTGCTCGACGAGCCGCTGGGTGCGCTGGACAAAAAACTGCGCGAACACATGCAGGCCGAGATCCGCAAGCTGCACAAGGAGCTCGGCGCCACCTTCATCTACGTCACACACGATCAGGAGGAAGCGCTCAACCTCTCCGACCGTATCTGCCTGATGAACAATTCAAGGATCGAGCAACTGGGTACACCAGAAGATCTCTACGATCGCCCGACCACCGCCTTCTCGGCGCAGTTCATCGGTTATTCCAACCTGTTGCGAGGAACGGCACAACGCGGTGCCGGCGGCGTCAGCGTATTGCATCACGGCCGCCACACGCTTCCCCTGGACGCGGCGGCCGCGCGCGAAGGCGCGGCGCAAGCATTGGTGGTGCGACCCGAGCAGGCCACGCCGTGCGGTGCGACGGAAGCGCTGCTCAACGGCCAGGTCACCGAAGTGGTGTTTGCCGGATCCGATTACCGCGTGCTGGTCGACGTCGGCGGTGACGAGCCTTTCCTCTTGCGCTGCAGTCGTCGTGATGCGCCGGAGGTCGGCGCCAACATCGGCCTGCGCTGGAATCCGGCCCACGCCGCAGTGGTCAATCTATAAGCGGAGCACATCATGCCTGCATCATTCATGAAGACCCTGCGCGCACTGTTGCCAGCTGTGCCTTGTCTGTTGTTCCTGGTGATCTTCTTCTGTCTGCCGGTGGTGGAGATCCTGCAAACCAGCGTACTCGATGCCGATGGCCATTTCACCACCGCGCAATATGTGCGCCTGGGTAGTGACTTCGTATTCTTCAAGGTGCTGTGGACGACCTTCTCGATCTCCGGGATGACCGCGCTGTTCTCCGTCCTGCTTGGTTTTCCGGTGGCCTATTTCCTTAGCCAGCTGGACGATCGGATACGCGAGCGCTGGATCATGTGGATCATGATCCCCTTCTGGACGAGCTATCTGGTCAAGACCTTTGCCTGGATCCTGGTGCTGTCCAAGACCGGGGTACTGTTTTCCCTGGCACACGCGCTGGGCATGGTCGATGACGGGCGCGCCCTGGTACCGTCCATGTTCGGTGTCATGATCGGCATGGTGCACGCCATGTTGCCGCTGGCCGTCATCAACATGCTGCCCATCATGCGCAGCGTCAACATGCAATTGATGCATGCGGCCGAAACGCTGGGGGCCAGCCCGTCGGTATCATTCTTCTCGATCTTCCTCCCCATGGCGGGGCCGGGCGTGGCCGCTGCCGGCTTGCTGGTCTTCATCACCAGCCTCGGCTTCTTCATCCTGCCGGCCTTGCTCGGCGCGCCCAGCGAGACCATGGTGGCGCAACTGGTGATCCAGGCCATCAACGAACTGTTCAACCTGCCCTACGCTGCGGCCCTTTCGGCGGTACTGCTGGTGGCGGCCATCCTGATCTTCATGCTCTACGACAAGCTGGTCGGTCTATCGTCCTTAAGTGGCGAAACGCGGACCCGGTCGTCCAGTGGCGGTACCTGGAGCAACACCCTCTTGATTGCCATCGGGCGCTTGTTCAGCGGGCTTCGCCGCGCCACCGATGGGCGTCGTCCGATCATGAAGGTCTATGGCTTCGGCATCGTGGCATTGCTGTCCCTGCCGATCATCGTGGTGCTGCCCATTGCCTTCACCGATTCTGCCTTCCTGAGTTTCCCACCCAAGGGACTCAGCCTGCGCTGGTTCAACAGCTTCTTGTTCTCGGAAGTCTGGCAGACGTCGTTCCTGCGTTCATTTGGCGTCGCCACCGTCACCGCGTTGGCCTCTACTGCATTTGGCATCGGCGCAGCGTTGGCGCTTCCCCGCTTGCCTTCGCGCTGGACCAAGCCGTTCTTCGCCTTCTTGCTGGCCCCACTCATCGTGCCACGCATCGTGGTGGCAGTCGGTCTGTTCTATCTCTTCTCCCGGTTGAGCCTGGTCGGCACCGATATCGGCCTGGTCATCGGTCACACCGTACTGGCCATCCCCTATGTCGTGGTGACGATGGCGGCCGCACTCAAGCGCTTCGACTGGCGCCTGGACGACGCCGCGCGCATCCTCGGCGCGTCGGCCATGACGCGGCTGCGCACCATCCACTTGCCGATCATGATCGGCAGCATCGCAGCGGCGTTACAGATGGCATTCATCATTTCGTTTGACGAACTGACCATCGCCATCTTCGTCAGTGGTGGCCTCAAGAACACGCTGCCCAAGCAGATGTGGGACGACATGATCCTGCAGGTGAACCCGACGCTGGCCGCCGTATCGCTGGTGATGGTGGTGATCATTTCACTGCTGGTGGCGCTCCCGTCGCTGCACAAGAGATTACGCATGGCCCGTAGCTGACTCCATCCCTTTTGAATAAGAATCGACATGCACGTCTATCCACATTACTTTCCCGTTCGTGACGCCGCTGACAACCTCGATGTTGTGCCGCTGCTGCAATCCGGTTTTGCCGCCCATGCAGAGCGTGCGCAAAAGACGCTCATCGAGTTCAACGGTGTACCCACCTCCTATGGCGAGATGGCACAGCGTGTCGCACGCATGCGAACCTGGCTGGCGCACCAGGGTATCGGCCACGGCGACCGGGTTGCCCTGATGCTCGAAAATGGCCTCGAACACATGGCGCTGATCTATGCATTGATGCTGAGCGGAGCAGTCTGGGTGCCGGTCAATACGCGCCTCAAGGCGCCCGGTATCGACTATCTGCTCGGCCACTGCGAGCCCGATCTCTTCATTACGCAACCCAGCTTTGCCCAGGCTCTCGCCGGCCTGGAACAGGAACCCAAAAAACTGGTCTGGCTCAATGAGCTGGAACTGCCGGCCGCTGAAGCGCTGCCGCCCATACCCATCGCATCGGACGACACGCTCTGCCTGATCTACACCTCCGGCACCACCGGCGCACCCAAGGGCGTCGTATTTACCCATCGTATGATGCGCATTGCCAGCGAGGGCACGGTGTTGGTCTCTGGTGTGAAGCCGGGCGACCGCATGTTCGTCTGGGAGCCGTTGTGCCACATCGGTGGCGCCCAGCTGCTGCTGGTTCCCTTCCTGGCCGATGTCAGTCTGCAGGTGGTCGAACGTTTCTCGGCCAGCCGCTTCTGGCAGCAGATAGAGCAGGCCCGCTCGACCCATTTGCATTACCTCGGCGGCATTCTCGATATCGTCTGCCAGCTGCCACCCGAATCCCAGCCAGCGCAGCACACGCTGCAGGTCGCCTGGGGCGCCGGCGTATCGACCAAATCGTGGGACAGCATCGTGCAACGCCTGGGGATTACCTTGCGCGAATGTTATGGCATGACCGAGGTGTCGAGTTTCACCACCGTCAACTACAGCGGAAAACCAGGATCGATCGGCCGCGCCTTGCCCTGGCTGCGTGTCGAGCTGCTCGATGAAAACGACCAACCCGTACCCACCGGCGAGCTCGGCCAGATCGTGGTGTCCACCGATGTCGAGGGATGCTTCCTGCCCGCCTATCTGGACAACCCGAAAGCCACCAGCGAAGCCCGCCGCCACGGCAAGCTCTACACGGGTGACATGGCACGCTCGGACGACGAAGGCGATCTGTTCTTCGTCGGCCGCAAGACCGACAGCATGCGGGTACGTGGAGAAAATGTGTCGGCCTGGGAAATCGAACGCATCTTCGTCATGCACCCTGCCATCGCCGCCGTCGCCGCCATCGGCGTGGCCAGCGATGTCGGCGAACAGGAAATCATGCTGTTCGTGCAATTCAAGGAAGGGATGAAGCTCCCATTTGACGAACTGGCTGCCTGGGCCAGCTCGCGCCTGGCGAGTTATCAGCTGCCGCGTTACTACCAGCAGACGCAAGGATTCGAAACCACGCTGTCAGAACGCATCCGCAAGCATTTGCTGAGCCGTGATCTGTCGTTGGCCTGGGATCGTGCCAGTAGTGTGCTGAAGTAACGCGGGAAGCGGCGATAATAGTGTTTTTTGACAGATGCCCCGCCGCAATGCGGGGCCAATGAGCGAACGCATGGCCACAAAAAAAGACACCGCCCGCACAGGCAACGAACTGACGGGCGCAGACTCGCCGCTGTACGTGAACTCGGTCGAGAAGGCGATGAAGGTACTGATGGCCTTCGACGGCCAGCAGCGGCAGTTGTCGCTGACGCAGATCGCCGCCCTCACCGGGTTCGATCTCAGTACCACGCAGCGTTTCACCTACACGCTGATGACGCTGGGCTACCTGAGCAAGGATGAGGCCGTGCGCAAGTACGAGCTGGCGCCACAGGTACTCAACTTCGCCTACCACTATCTGTCATCGAGCGACCTTGTGCTGCGCGCGACGCCCTATTTGCAGCAACTGAGCCGGGAAACCGAGGAGACCACCAATCTCACCATCCTCGATGGCACCGAGATTGTTTTCGTCCAGCGTATCGTCAGCAGCAACGTGCTCAATCCGACGGTGGTGACCGGCACGCGCTTGCCTGCTTTTTGCACCGCCAGCGGTCTTGCCATGATGGCGGCGCTCGATCCCCATGAGGTCGACGACATTCTCGCGCGCAGCGACTTGCGCATGTACACCCCCTACACCGTGGCCGACAAGGCTGCGATCAAGCAGCGGCTGATCCGTTTTCGCGAGCAGGGCTACGCACACAGCCGCGAAGAATATTTCCTGGGCGATATCTCGACGGCAGCGGTGGTGATGGATCACCGTCGCGGCCGCCCGGTCGGGGCGGTCAACCTGGCCATCGTGACAGCCCGTTGGGGCGGCGACGTTGACGAGCGCCGGCACGCCGATCTGGTGATGTCTGCTGCACGTGCCATTGCCAATTGATCATCTCATTTCCCTGTTCAGAAACGCCGGCTTCATCCAGCGTGACGCCGTCGAGTCGCACGCGTTTCCCGGATGAGGTATCGTGCAGCGCTGAGGAGGAGCTGGAAAATGGACTTGTTTAACATCCTGGAATACAAGAGTTGGTCGGACCGACGCATTCTTGACGCGGTAGCGCAACTCACCCAAGCGGAACAGAGAAGCGCCCTGGATTTCGCTCGGCAACAGCTGAACCACATGGTTCGCGTCGAGGAGTTGTTTCAGGCCAGATTGCGCGGAGTTGAAGACCCCCATGACTCCACCAATACCGAGGATCTGCCGGAATTGGCCGAGCTGGATTCCAGGCTGACGGCGGCAAACCAATGGTCGTTGGCCTATGCCAGGAGCCTGACGTCCAGTAGTTGGAAGGAGAGCATTTCTTTCACGTTTGTCGATGGGAAGCGGGGAAGACTCAGCCGCGAAGAAGCCCTGTTCCACCTCATCAATCACGGAACCTACCACCGAGGGGCGATTGGTCATGCTCTTGATCTGGCCGGTGGTCATCGTCCGGCCGATACCTACAACGTATTCATTCATGCTGCCGAGCCGGAGAGAAGGGGCTGATCCCATGCCCCGCCCCCCCATCAGCAACCCTGGCAGGCCACGGCGCCCCTGACGGGTAACTACAAATCCAGTTCAATCATCTGGCAAGCCGCTCTGGAACAGCATGGCGTGAATTGGTCATTGCGGCGCTTCTCTTCGTCGCTGAGAATGAAATCGCGGTGGTCGATGCTGCCGCTCAGGACGCGGGTGATGCATGTCCCGCATATCCCTTGCTCGCAGGAAGTCGGAATTTCGATGCCATTTTCTGCCAATACCTGAACGACTGAATTATCTTCAGGGATGTGGAAGACATCGCCGGTGCTTGCAATCCTGACGTCAAAGCTAGCGCCGCTTTTTTCCTCGACCGACGGTGGGGAAAAATACTCCTTGTGGAGCTGTTCTTTTTTCCAGCCCAGCCGTTCCGATTCGCCCAGGACGAAGTCCATGAAGCCGGTCGGCCCACACACGTAGAGGTGGTCATCGGGTTGACGAGACCTGGCGATGTCAGCCAGGTCGAGCTTCTGGCCCTCGTTATCGAAGTAGAACCGCACGTCCTTGGCAAAGGAGGGTTCGGCAAGACGCCGGCGAAACGCTGCGCGAGCGGGTGACCGGGCGCTGAAATGAAGTTCGAATGCCTTGGATTGAGCGTGTAACTCCTCTGCCATGGATAAAATGGGCGTGATGCCCACGCCACCGGCCACCAGAATCGACCGACCGGTGGTAGGTACCAGGTTGAAGTTGTTTCGGGGCGCACTGATACGGATCGATTGGCCGACTTCAATCGCATGCATGCCCCTGGAGCCGCCACGGGACGGCTCTGTCAGAAGCACGGCAATTTCGTATTCGTTCTCTTGTCCCGCCACGTTACACAGCGAATATTGGCGGACCAGGTTGGGAGCGACTTCGACATCTATGTGCGCACCGGCAGTGAAGCGGGGCAAGGCCTCACCACCGGCTGCTCTGAACCTGAACGAATAGATTCCATCCGCTTCCAGGACCTTGGCCGATACGGTCATGGTCATCCACAAGTTACTGCCTGCATCGAGCTTCATATTCTCATTCCTGCTGACTTCCGGATTCAGGACTGCTGCATCATCACCACCTGGGGGAAGCCGGCACCGGTCGATGGCGGAGCGTTTTCCTTATCCTTGGCTTCCTGGTCGGCCCGTCCTTTGAGATAACGCCGCATGGCCACGCCGAGCGCATCGCTGGCGATGGAAATCTCGTAGAGATCGTCCCCCTGTTCTGCGATCACTTCTTCGAGCAAGCTCAGGCCGACCACGTCTTCATCGAATGCCTTGAAGAAATTCGTGGCCATGAATTGCGTCGCTGCCTCGTCGGTCTGGGCAAAGTCACGGCCCAGATAGATGAAGTAATGGGTGGTGTTGTGCGTGGCAGGTGTGGCCATGTGAGCGACCTTGATGAGGAATTCCGGACGTTCTCCTTCGGCAAGTGCCGAATCGTACAAGCGTGTGGTCACCTCGTAGAGCGCAGGTGTCAGGAACTCGTTGCGAACGATGCGCGATGCGGTTGGCACACCGTCCAGGCCAGTCGGCTTTCCCCAGACCGGTGGCAGTTTGGTCGGCGACACCGTGCGTACCAGGGCAAACCTGCCTTCACCCATTTCGGATGTGGTGGGGGCTTTCACATAGTCGGGTGAACCGATGGTGTTCGCATGCATGTAGCTCAGGTGCGAGGTGTCCAGCAGATTTTCGTGCAAGTAGACGTAACTGGACTTCAGGTCGTAGTAGCCCTTGGCGCCTGCCCACTCACTATCCATCATCCAGGGCAGCGCCGGAACCTTGGACTCATCAGCCAAGGCGGGGTCACCCATCCAGATCCAGATGACCGGGCCACGCTCCGCTAGCGGATAGGTACGTACGCCGATGTTCTTCGGGCATTTTGCAACTGCCGGGGCTTCGATGCAGTCACCGGATGCGTCATAGCGCAGGCCATGGTAGCCGCAGACGACGGTATCACCGTCCAGCTGACCTGCGGACAGAGGATAGGAACGGTGTACGCAACGGTCGTCCATGACGACCGGATTGCCAGCTTCGGTGCGGTAGAGGATCACGCGTTTGCCGAGCAGGGTGCGTTTGAGCAGAAAACGACCTACTTCATCGCTGAAGGCTGCGACATACCATTCGTTGAAGATAAACGGCGTATTGCGGTCGGCGAGGCGGCTCATGGCGACTTGTGCGCCGCGGATGATGTCGTGAGATGGCTGTGTCATGCGGGTCTCCACTTTGTAGTGATTGCTAGGTGCAAATTCCGATATTAGTCTTCTCGCCTGCTAGATTTTGTCTCTATGCGAAGCAGGACTTGCCCGATTTTGCCGCGCACAGAAACGCCATGCTGCTCCAGGAGACGGCGTCAGATCGGCTCTGCCAGGACCTTCAGGGATTGTTCGACAAGCACGGTCTGCTCGGCAATCGGCCGACCGGCCTGTTCGCGTCGCCCAATTTCCAGTGAGTTCTGCACCACCAGCAGGCAGCGCTCATAACGCCGGGACATGTAGCGCATCAACGCACGGTCGATATCCTGGCCGTCACCGAATTCTTCCGCCAATACCAGGGCATCTTCCGCCGCCAGACCCGCACCGGACGCCAATTGAGGCGTCGTCGGATGGGCGGCATCGCCGATGAGCAGGACTCGGCCCTTGAACCACGGACCCGGCAGTAGAAAGGCTTCCAACGGCCGATGGACGATGGTGTTCTCCGCGCTCAGAGATTTGCCGATTTCACGGATGATGCCGCCATAGGAGCGAGTCAGACGTTCCAGTTCTTCAGGAAGGGACTCTTCCGGGAGCCGACGTTTTTCCTTGGCGTTTTCCAGGAGAAACATGTACATCCGCTCCTTGGATACGGGTGTCAAACCGACCTTATACGGGCCGCCCAGGAAGAAATGGCGCCGGTCAATTTCGGGAGGGCGAGGCAGTTGGGCGCGCCAGGCGCTCTGCCCGGTGTACTCGGGAGTGGGGGCGTCCGGGAAGAGCAGGCTCCGGATACGCGAGAACAGTCCATCCGCGCCGATCACCAGGTCATAGCTGGAGCGGGTGCCGTCGGTCAGTTCTACGTCGACCTGGTCATGGCCTTGGTTGAACTTCTCAACCGAGAGTCCAAGACGCACATTCACGCCAGCAGCCAGGACTCTGGCCGACAGAATCTTGTGCAGCACCGGCCGCATGATGCCGCCGCAGCCGGGAATGCCATCCTCTGGTCGTACGGGGGTGGGCAATACTGCCAGACGCGCACCGTCGGTAGAGCACACCTGAATGCCGGCGCCGGTATAGGCCTGCGCTTCAATGTCCGGTAGCACGCCCAGCGCCTTGAACGCCCGCAGTGTAGGGCCAGTGATCGTGATGCCGGCGCCGTAGACACGCCATTCCGGGTCCAGGTCGATGAGCTCCACCTGGTGACCGAACCTGGCCAGCGATATGGCGGCAGACATACCGCCAACCCCACCGCCCACGATAAGAATCTTCTTCTGTTGCATCTACACAAGTCTCCAGTTACCGGACCCAGCACGACCGCAGTCGATACGAAAGGCCAGGATGTTGTTCACACTGGCAGCGTAGCGGTATGCATGGATGAAATTTGCCTGAACTGGCCGTGCAATTTGTCTCGGAGCGAAGGAGGCAGACAGCGATGCTGCGCTGAGGGTCAAAAGGCGCAGCACAGGGGGCAAAGTAGCTGGCCTTCGCGCGCCTACGATATCAGTCCCGGGCCCACATCGATAAGGGCTTGCAACTGACAGAGGTGACGAATTGAGCGAGAACGTAGAGAATGCCGGCGCCGTGCAGGGCCGCCCCAAGACCCTGGCCGAAGCCAAGCAATGGATGCTGGGCAAGCTGGCCGCCAAGGTGCACCCGATGAATCTGGTGTCGAAGGAAGACGGTGAGCGTCTCATTGACTCCCTTCAGGGTCTGGATGGCGCATCGTGGGCGGCCGTCTGGGGCAAGGCCGGTGACGAAACACGCGCGCTGGCGGACCGCGCCCGTGACAGCGCCAACGACGCAGAAGCCGCCGCGCTCTACATGAAGGCGAGCGGCTTCTATTTCATGGGTCGATTCCCTTGCCCGAATCATCCTGACAAGGAGCGTTGTGCACGCGCGGAGCGCGAGACCTATGTCCTGGCAGGTTCGTATTGGGATAATCCGGTGCAGCGCGTCACCATTCCCTTCCAAGGCCGCAGCGGTGAAGGCAAGGAAATCGTGTTCCTGATCCGTCGTCCGAAAGGTGTGGAGCGCCCGCCTGTCGTTGTCATGTGGGGCGGGGTGGATGCGTGGAAAGAACAGATGACCGCCGCATGCAATGCCTTCCTGGCGGCCGGCGTGGCGACCATCGCCATGGACAATGCAGGCACCGGCGAGTCACCGGTGAAGGGTGTTCAGGATGCAGAGCGCCAGTTCCTGCCCGTCTTCGAGTGGGCCAGTCGTCAGGGTGACCTGGACGGCGCAAAGGTCGGCATCCTGGGGCGCTCGTTCGGCGGCTACTGGGCGACCAAACTGGCGCACTTGCAGCCGGAACGCATTGCGGCCGCTGTGAACTGGGGCGGTGGTGCCCACTATATGTTCCAGCCAGAGTGGGTCGAATCCTCCCGCTACCCCGACAGCTACCTGATGGAGCTTGTCGAAACGCGTCAGCGCATGTTGGGCGTGACCACCGACCAGGAATACATTGACGGCTTCAAGCGCCTTTCTCTGGTGGACCAGGGGCTGCTTGACCAACCCAGCGCGCCGATGCTGCTGGTGAACGGCAAAGAAGACAAGCAGTGTCCCATCGCTGACCTGCATCTCCTGATCGAGCGTGGCACTCCCAAGGCCGTTCGCCTGTTCCCGGGCGGACACATGGGAAATACGCCGCAGACGCTGCCAACGATCGTCCAGTGGCTGTCCACCCACGTCAAAAACCAGGTGGGGGCCGCATGAGTGGAAACTGGGTCCAGCAGATTCCATCGCAATCTGCCTACTGGTTGAACAAGGTGCTGTTCGAAGTCCATCACAACGATGGGCAGCTCAAGCGCTATCTGGCATCTCCGGGCGAGTATCTGTCGACCGTACCGATGCCGGAAAACCTCCGGGAAGCGGTTCGTACCAATGATATTGGCGCCATGTATCTGGCGGGTGCCAATCCCTATCTGTTAAGGGCGCATTGCCTGGGATTGCGCATTTCGGAACAGGAATTCCTTGCATCACTGAAGGCCGTCGCAGGAGGGCAAAAGAATGGCTGAACTCGTAGGAATCTATGCGGCGAGCCACACGCCCGTCATGCTGAATTTTCCGGATGCCATCCCCGGTGAAGACCGGGATGCGATCTTCGCGGCGTTCAAGGAGATGGGGCGGCGCATCGCCGAGTCGCGGCCCGATACCGTCATCGTCATTTCCGATGACCATGTCCACAACTTCTTTTTCAACAATTTTCCTGCCTTCTGCATCGGTGCCGCCGAGAGCTACCAGACGCCTGTGGAACACTGGCTGAAGGCTGAGAAGCAAGTCTTGCCGGGGAATGCGGCATTGGGCGCGCACCTCCTGGGTGAAGCGCTGCAAAACGGGTTTGACCCGTCCTTCTCGATCGAGCTGGTGCTTGACCACGGCTCGCTGACCCCGCTGTTGCTGGCCGGTCTGGTACCTCACGTACAAATCGTTCCATTGCTGGTGAACTGTGTCCAGCCACCCTTGCCCACGATGCGCCGATGCGTCGACTGGGGCAAGTTCCTTCGCAAGGCGATCACCCGCTTTGACGCCAGCAAGCGCATCGCGATTCTTGCCACCGGTGGCATCAGCCACGATATCGCCACGCCGCGAATGGGCATGGTCAACGAGGAATTTGACCGCCAGTTCCTGGCCAACCTGGGCAGCGGCCATACGGATACGATTGTTGAGCACGCGACAAACCATGTCGCTGCTGCAGGAAATGGTGCGGAAGAAATCCGCAACTGGTTGATTGGCCACGGTGCAGCAGACGGTGCCCAGTTCGAGTCGCTCTACTACAAGGCAGTCTCCAAATGGTACACAGGGATTGGTCTGGCCCAGTGGAAAGTGAAAGGCTGAGATGAACGCAGAAATTGTTCCACTTGCAGCCGAGTCACTCGGCAAGGATGAACATCACGCGGTTGTCTTGCTGCATCCCATCTGTGCGAATCGCGATATCTGGCGCCTGCAACTGCCAGTCTGGTCAAAGTCGTTCCGGCTGGTGCTGGTTGATCTGCCTGGACATGGCTTCAGCAAGCCGCTCGGGGGGACGCCAACACTCACGGACTTCGCCCGGCAACTGGCTGTGACTCTGACGAGGGCGGGGGTTGACCAGGTATCACTGGTCGGCGTGTCGCTTGGCGCAATGCTTGCACAGGCTTTTGCACTGGAGTTTCCGGAGCGAATCCGAAAGCTCGTCCTTGCCAACGCGGGAGCGGTCACTCCTGAACCCGTGGTGGCGCTCTGGAATGAGCGTCAGAGGAGTTACCGCGAGTTCGGCGCCGAGCAGCATGTACGTTCGACGATAGAACGCTGGTTCGATGATGACTATCGCGCCCGTGCGCCGCTGACCGTGAAATGGATTGAATCCCTTGTGCGAGGTACGACCCAGGCGGGGTACTTTGAGGCAGTCGATGCCATCAAGGGAATGAACCACGTAGCGCGGCTGCAGGAGATATCAGCACCCACGCTGGTCGTCGCCGGTGAGAAGGATGCCGCCGTGAAGCCGGAGATTTGTGCAAAGGTCGCCGAGGCCATTACGGGCGCCAGATCTGTGGTGTTGCCGTCGGGTCATATCAGCAATGTTGAAGCCGCTGCCGAATTCACGGAAGTCGTCGGGCAATTCCTGCTGAGCTGAGTCAGGAATCAGGAGTCAGGCAGCTCCTGACAGCCGAGGCCCCAATCCGTTGAATGCGGATTGGGGCCTTGCCACATGGCCCTGCCACATCCATGCAGGGCTTAGCCGTGCACCTTCCTGTACTCCCGAGGGGTCATGTCGAACTTCTCCTTGAAGGCACGACTGAAGTGGGCCACATCGCTGAAGCCCCACCCATAAGCCACCTCCCCGATGGGCCGGTTCGATAGTTGACGCGATACCAGATCTTCACGGCATCGCTCGAGACGCTCGGACCACACCCACTTCATCAGCGACGTCTGTTCTGCGGTAAAGAGCTGATAGATGTGCCGCGTCGACAGGTTGACCGCCTGCGAAATCATCTCCGCATCCAGCGACGAATCGTGCAGGTTGTCACGAACAAACGCACGGATGCGCTCAAGGTGAAAAACGTGCAGCTTGGAGGGCAGGGCCGTCATTTCCTTGTCGCAGAGGGACAGCGCAACCGCAAGCGTGTAGGGAAGGGCTTGCGCAATACGCGCGGCCGTATTTTCATCGAGATCCGATGCCATGCCGAACATCTCGTCATTCATTGCCCGGAAGATTGCCCCCGGGCCACCGGCCGTCTCGATTCGCCTGGCCGTGCGCAGATGCGCATCGGGAACCACCCTGCGCAACAGCTCCGAATCCACATAGGTCGAGTGCGTCACCATATGCCCGGTTTCGATGTGGAAGGGGGATGCCAGGTCGATAAGCACCATGTCTCCAGGTCGTACACGGGCGCTGCGCCCACCTTGGGAAACATGCGCCTCACCTTCCTTCTGGACAGTCACCAGCCACCGACGGGTGTCTTTATGTGTCGCCGGTGCGGACGTCTCATGGGGAGAAAAGCGGATGGATGCAAACTGCAGGCTTCTGCCGCAATAGGCTTGCATCTGGGTGCTCAAGGGCTCGTCTTTTCCGGAGTCCAGTGACAGGCCGATCGAAAAAAGGCTGGCCATCTGCCTTTCGAACAATCGCGCGCCCTCACGGGACGGACTCTCGGCGGTAGAGAAGGTGCGGATAAAAATGGCTGTCTCCTTGGTCGTTGCGGCGCTCTTTTTGTTTTCATCTGATGGGCGAAATGCGTTCGCCATTGATGTCGCCTTATTAGTCAAATTCTAGCGCGGACTGAAGCAAGATGGGGAATCGTAAAGGAATAGATTAACGCTACTCCCACCGGGAAATGGGAGACGGAAATAGTTTGCTCGCATCAACATAAAAAGCTGCTCATGAATGTGGCTCATTAATGTAGCTCCTAAACGCAGCTCATCGGAGACCTTTACCCACTTCACCACGCGGCGCTCAGCGCCAGATGCATCGTCGTCTTTGACGACGAGCTACAACCATAACAACGAAACCGAATGTCGCACTTGGCCGATAGGGCGTCGTGCGTCCTTCTGAAAGAGGAAAGAGAGACATGCAAAAAATCAAATGGAAATTCGGCGCAATTGCTGCCCTTGCTACGCTGCCCGTCGCCTCCTGGGCTCAAAGCAGCGTCACCATCTCGGGCATCATAGATGCCGGGGTTTCATACGTCAGCAATCAATCCGGAAAAAGCAATCTGCGGGCCGATAACGGCATCGGTGTCCCGAATATCCTGTTCATCAAGGGACAAGAAGACCTGGGTGGAGGCACTGCGGCCATCTTCCAGCTTGAGAGCCAGTTCAATCTCAGCACCGGCGCATCCTTGCCCGGAAACAATCTCATCTTCGGCCGCCAATCGCTGGTGGGTCTGAGGGATAACAAATGGGGCACACTCACCGCCGGCAACCAGTACGAATTCATGCACGACTCGCTGTTATTCGGCGGCTTTGATTCCGCGCTGACCTATGGCGGGTACTACACATTCCGCCAGGGACCGTTCAATGCCCTGGCGGTGCCGAACAACCCAACCGGCGCCTCGGACTTCGACCGCCTGGCCGGCCTGGCTCGCGTCGCCAATTCCGTCAAGTATCTGAGTCCGGATTTCAATGGCGTGACGTTCGGTGGGATGTACGGCCTCGGCGAGGTAGCGGGAGACACCTCGGCATCGCGCACCATCAGCCTCGGCACCAACTATGCCAGCGGTGCATTCGGCCTGGCAGCGGCATATACCGATGCGCGCTACTCCACCATGAGCAACGGCCACGACGGTATCCGCAACTGGGGTTTGGGCGCGCGATACCGGATCGGCGACTACAAGCTCAATCTGCTCTACACCAACACCCGCAATACCCTGACCAAGGGCGAGGTGAACGTCTATCAAGCCGGCGTCAACTGGCAGATGGATGTTGCCTGGAACCTGGGCGTCTCCTATGAGTACATGAAGGGGAACGCGCAATTGGCGCACAATTACGCCCATCAGGGGAATGCGACGCTGCAGTATTGGCTCTCGAAGCGGACCGATATCTACCTGCAGACCGTGTACCAGAAGGCAGGCGGCGACAACGCCACTACCCAGGCCTGGATCAACGGCCTGTACGGCCCGGGGTCCGCTTCCAGCACAGGTAGCCAAGCCATCTTCCGGATCGGCATGGCAACCCGTTTCTGAGCAGCCTGAGCCCTGAATTAAAAGAACAGAACGGAGATAGTATGAACATGTTGTCCAGTGGGACTGCCGCCGCGACGGTCGGAGAAGAGTCCTGGCGGTATCGCGGGTGGGTGGTGGTCCTTGCGTCGATGATTGCCTTGATGTTCGGGCCCAGTACCGTGGCGGTGCTCAGTCTGGGGCTTTTCATCAAGCCCCTGGAAGCCGATTTTGGCTGGAGTCGCACCCAGATCGCGCTTGCCAGCTCTATCGTGTCTTATACGGTGATGTTCATTTCCCCGATTCAGGGCTACCTGACGGACCGCTTCGGCGCGCGGGCCATCATCATTCCGTGCATCCCCTTGTTCTGCGTCGCCATAGGTCTGATGTACTTCATGCCGCCGGTGCCGTGGATCTACTACGCTGCGTGGGTTGCTCTGCCGGCTATCGGTATTGGCATCTTCCCACTCTCGTATCTGCGCGTAGTCAGTTCCTGGTTCGACAAGCGCCTGGGGCTGGCGATCGGCATCGCCAACGCGGGTATTGGCATCGGTGGCGCAGTGATTCCGCTCGTGATCGGAACGGTGATCGTTCAACAAGGCTGGCGTGCCGGATTCGTGGGCCTGGCCGTGCTGGTCGCACTGACGCTGCCCATTGCGTTCTTCTTCATCCGGGAAAAGCCCGGTACCGAGCCCAGAAAGGGGAAAGCGCAGAGCGTTCCCGGTGTTGATTTCAAGGAGGCCGCGCGTAGCAGGCAATTCAAACTGCTGGTCGGCATCTTCATGCTGCTGGGTATCATCAATACTGCATTGATTGTTCACCAGATCCCGATGTTGATTGATGCAGGCGTGACCCCACAGCGCGCTGCGGTGGTACAGGCGACCTTCGGCATCTTCGTCATCGTGGGCCGCCTGCTCACCGGTCTGCTTATCGACTACATCTCTGCGGCTTTGGTCATGTGTGTCCTCGCATTGGGTGGCACGATTGCCTGTGTGCTCTACGCGTACGGTGTCACCGGCGACGTGGTGTTCCTGTGTGCCGCATTGCTGGGAATGGTGCTGGGGGCAGAGTTCGATGTGCTCAGCTACCTTTTGAAGCGCTATTTCGGTATGCGCTCATTCGGCAAGCTGTATGGCGTGATCTTTGCAGTATTCCAGTTCGGTGCTGGTGCCGGCGCCGCATTTCTTCCCATCATGCGCCAAGCCTCGGGAAGTTATCGCACCGGTCTGTTAAGCTTTTCAGCCGCCACCCTGGTTTGCGCATTGCTGCTCGTCATGCTCCACCTGTGCGGTCGTATCGGGCAACCTCAAGCACACCCCCATCATTCGAGTATCTGACAAGGAAGTCTATGGAACAAAAAGCAGGCGAACCTCGGCTGCCAGTCGTCGACGTTGCAACAGCCTCGCAAGAACAGAAGCGCGTTCTGGATGACATCTTGAACGGGCCGCGCGGTAACCTGGCCGGTCCGTTCCTCTCGTGGATTCATAGCCCTGAGCTGGCACAGCATGCACAGAAGCTTGGTGCATTCTGCCGCTATCACACGAAGTTGTCGTTACGGCTCTCTGAGCTGGCGATCCTCTGTACGGCTTCGAAGTGGCGAGCGCAGGCAGAGTGGCAGATTCACTATCCTATTGGCATCGATGCTGGACTGGATGAACGGAATATCGAACTGGTGCGCCTGGGCAAGGAGCCGAAGTTCGCGCTTCGTGAAGAACAGTTGATTTGGGAGCTGGTGGAGGAACTCTATGAAACGAAGCGAGTTTCAGAGCCGCTCTACAAAGAGGCAGAGCAGTACTTTGGTATCGAGGTACTGGTGAATCTTGTTGGGCTGCTGGGTTACTACGCGTTGGTTGCCATGACGCTGAATGTTTTTCAGGTGCGCCATGGAGATGGACAGCTTCCGTTTGAAGGGTAGTTGTCTCTGATACTGATTCTGGCTTGGCCATACGGGGGGCAGGCAATGGTGGCGGTAGTCGCTAACTAAGAGGAATCGGACCCACTGGACCGGAGGCCCCGTTATTCGGGGCTTCTGCTTTTGGTTATGCCACCACTACTTCAGGCAGAGAAGCTCAGTGCTTCTTACCTTTCTATTCGTAGGAAAGGTATGCCCTGATTCAGGTGGCCGGCATTGCTTCCAGAGCTTTCGCGGCGGCGAGAAGCCCTCCGAGAACCTTATCGGCGACCCTTTCAGAGAAGCCTTCAGGTAGGTCGTTGCGCACCTTTTCTACAATTGCTGGTGTGCGGGCTATGAAGTCGGTCAGCAGCGGCTCTGCATCCGCGCCGAAGCCGACGGCCTTGGCGGTGCTGTTAAAGTGTCGACGCAGGATAGTGTGCGCGAGATAGTGCTTATTGGCGCCTTGTAGGGCCATCGCCATCTTTAGCCTGCGCTCATCCCATTGGTTCGGACCTGGGCCGATGACGGGGTAGGCGGACATGACGTCATAAATAGGGGTTAGCCTGAAGCGCCCGCCGCCAGGCAGTAGTTGGATACTGAAATTTTTCGCATGGCCATCTGGGGCAAGTAGCATCCAGAAGAGGAGCTGTGAAGCCATAACGGTGCGCATATCATCTACGGCCCGCTCTGATTGCTGCAACAGGGTGAACATCGCGTTCAAGCCAGGCCCGCCTTCATTCTCATATTTCCTGTGCGGAGAAGTGCCAGTAGCCTGGCAAAAGTCTTCCTGGACACGCCGGAACAGCCTCTTGCCGTCGCTTGATACTGCGCGGTCGAAACGCTCTACGACGAGCACTCTTTGTTTGCCGAACCTTGCAATTTCGGCGTTTGCCGTGTGGAGGCCGAATTCCTTGAAGAGGCGCAGGCATAGCCACTCGTTGTCGACCGACGTGGTGAAGTCCGCCTTCTTTCCACCCACCATCCCGATGGGGAGTTTGAATATGTGTGTTGTCGGCGTGGCTCCTCGCGGCTTCATCCATTTCCCGTCCCACCATAGGAAAGCGTCCTTCTCTTGCGCCCCGGCCAGAGAAATCCGGAAGTCATCGCCGGGGTCTTCTGGCGCGCCATGCCGGTCTATGTTGACCACTTCAAGCAGGTGGCGCTCAATGTCATCTTCGCTAACAGGTATCCCATCAACCTGCTCCAGCCCTTCTGGTTTGATACCCTCTGGAAGGAGCTGTAACGCACCGACGCAATCTCTGCCAATGGCCGACAGCAGGTCGAACGAATCAAGGGAGCCTGTTTTAAATCGCTCCGCAACACGCTTGCGGATGCTATCGCTATCGGGCAGCAACCCTTCGAAGTAATTCGTGACATTGGGCCCCTTAATCGGCTCGTTATGCATATTGAACGGCAACGAGAGCGAAATTGGGCGTCCGGCCGCTGAGCTCTGCCAGTCGGTGTCGTAAGCCAGTTCGGAGACCCCGTGACTGTTGAGCGTCCAGCGTCCAACATAGGCCCCATTGGCCCAGAGATGGAGTGTTTGGCTATGTGACCGACGTCCCATAGTTACCACTCCAGCGCGGTGTTGAGCGG
This sequence comes from Herbaspirillum sp. C7C2, assembly GCF_022627865.1. Lineage (NCBI taxonomy): Bacteria > Pseudomonadati > Pseudomonadota > Betaproteobacteria > Burkholderiales > Oxalobacteraceae > Herbaspirillum > Herbaspirillum sp. C7C2. Next base: position 1,916 of record NZ_JABXGI010000020.1, on the reverse strand, counting down.
TGCCGGCGCTCTATCCCCAAGCCTCAGGTCCAGCTCAAGCGCTGCGCACCAAGTGAATAACTGCTTGGCACTGATTTCGTCTGGGTTGTGTTCCAGATGAGAGATACGATTTTGGCTCAGGCCGAGACGGGTCGCTACCTCCGCTTGCGTGAGCTTCTTCCTCTTGCGTGTCGACACGAGTAGTTGGCCGAGCTGGGATGTAGTGAGGAGGGGATGGGAGATATTGATAGCCATGGTAAGAATATCCGATATCGAGATAAATCTATTTTATCTGAATTACAGATAAAGTAAATATATCTGAATATCAGATAATATTAAAACATCTGAATATCGGATATTCCTAAAGTATCTGCATATCAGATAAAACGAATGCGGCCTAGCTAGGGGGTAGTAGAAGCGTCAATGAGTCGAGGATGTATTTGCGGCTCCGAAGGGGATTTGTCTGTTGATCTGCTCGCAGAATTGACCCTCTCCAGTTGACCCACTTTCCACTGCCTTCCAAAGGCGGCCACACGGTCGTACGACCCTTCATATCCCAGCTCTTTCAGCTCCAGAAACATCTGTTTCGGGGTTCTTCGTTGCTTGCGAGATTTGACGGATTCAGCACTCAGCCAAGCAGAGAGCCTGGAGCGAACTCATCAAGAGAGCTAGGCGAATGCCTTGCTGGGTATGCTGGTTCGATCGCATCCGAACGGATATAACGGCGAACTGTATTGCGGGAGATGTCCAGTCGGCGCGAGATTTCCTAGATAGAGATATGGTCTCTGATGTACCAGCGCCGAATAATTCCCAGTAAGGCCACGTCTATCACTCCGTTCTTCTGCTCGCTGTCATGAGCAGGATTGTGGTCTAAACATGGGGCAACTTAGGATGCAAATTTCCTGAGAAAAGTGGGGGTGCGGCGTAAAACTTGGACTGGCTTAAGCCGCAAATCCAAGGCTCTCCCGATATTCAATGGGGCTACGTGAGCCAAGGGATATCTTGATACGCTTCTCGTTGTACCAGCGGGTGTAAGAGTCAACCGTCCGAATGAACTGTTCGATAGTAATGCCCTGCCAGTTTCTTGGATAGAACAGCTCTGTTTTGAGCCTCCCGAAGAAACCCTCGCAAGCGGCATTGTCTGGTGAGCATCCTTTGCGTGACATCGATCGAACAAGCTTCGCGTTATGTACCCTTGAGAGCTTCCACGGTATCCAGATAACTTGCAGGCGCGGCACCGCCCAGCGCCGGCAGGGGAGAGAGCAGCCAGTTTGACAGCCATTTTGCAGCATCAAAATTAGGGCTGTTCTCTAGGTTAATCATGGCCTGCACTTGGCCGATCAGCATTTGCATGCCTAGTACGCGTTCGGATTCTCCGGGTGACAATGTCCGCGCATACTGCGTTCTACGGTTAATGTTGGAACGGGAAAGACCCAGCGACTTTATCAACACCTGTTTTGGCATATCCATGATTAATGCCAGTTCGCCTACGTGCTGCGCTGGAACTCCAGAGCGGATCAGGCGGATTTTGTCGGGGAAGTCCATCTTATAGCGGTCGATGAATTGTCCAGTTTTGACGGTCCGCTTGGCTAAATGCTTGGTGATTTTGGGGCGCTCGGACATGTGATCTCCTTTGAGGTCAGCAGCTTCTACAGTATCACTGCCGGTCCAACTAATGAGTAAGGAGCGCTGTGAATTAGAGCAAATGGATTGAGTACGAGAGATGCCCTTAATTCTTAGTTAAGTAATCGTGTAGCATCCGACGTGAGGGACTCTCAATCCAAGGTCGGGAGTACGCAGAAACGCTTGCGGATAAGAGTATAGAGACAACTATCGCCTCATAGAAGGGGAGCTTGATTTTGTTGAATTGCATCGAAAACTGACCCACTTAAGCCAGAAATTTGCATCCTAAGTTGACCCATGTTTAGACCACAATC